>NZ_CAUPFR010000018.1:0-22366 GCF_963510575.1 uncultured Anaerococcus sp.
TATAGTTTCACTTTCTTGCCACAACTGCCCAGACGTAGTCCAGGCCCTAAATATAATGGCAATCCTAAATCCAGCTATCAACCACACTATGATTGATGGTGGCACTTTCCAAGACCTAGCAGAATCAAGGGATGTCCTCGCCGTTCCTGCCATTTTTAAGGACGGAGAATTTTTCGAAGGTGGCAAGCAATCCCTTTCTAGCCTCTTAGATAAGCTTGGAACTAAGGTTGACAAGGGTGAATTTGCTAATAAGGGACTTTTCGATACCCTAATAATAGGTGGTGGTCCAGCCGCTGCTACAGCTGCAATTTACGCTGCCAGAAAGGGCATCAAAACAGGACTTGTTGCCAGCGAATTTGGTGGCCAGGTCAATGAGACCTTGTCCATAGAAAATATTCCTGGTTTTAAATACACAGAAGGCCCTGATTTCATGGTTCAAATGAAAGGCCAAGTTACAAGCCTTGATGTAGACCTAATGACAGGTGTCCTTGCAGATGGAATAAAATCTGTGGACGGAAAGGTAGAAGTAAGCCTTGATAATGGAGCTAAGCTCTTTGCAAAAACTGCAATAATTGCAACTGGCGCTAGGTGGAGGCTAATCGGCATCCCTGGTGAAACTGAGTTTAGAAACAAGGGTGTTGCCTATTGTACCCACTGTGACGGCCCACTCTTTAAGGGCAAAAATGTCGCTGTAATCGGTGGCGGAAACTCTGGTATAGAGGCAGCTATTGACCTAGCAGGCATTGTAAAACACGTAACAGTCTTAGAATTTTTGCCAGAATTAAAGGCAGATGAGATTTTACAAAAGAAATTGAAATCTCTTTCAAATGTGACAGTAATAACCAACGCCCAAACCACAGGCCTTTACGGCGATGGCAGGGTTGAAAGACTCGAATATACTGACAGAATAAGTGGCCAAGAAAACAAACTTGATATAGCAGGTTGCTTTATCCAAGTAGGCCTCATTCCAAACACCGATTGGATGGGAGATTCAGGTATAGAAAAGAATAAGATGGGTGAAATCATCACAGGAAATGACGGATCTACAAACATCGAAAGAATCTACGCCGCAGGTGATGCTACAGATAGCAAATTCAAGCAAATCGTAATCGCCGCAGGCTCTGGAGCCACAGCAGCCCTCGGCGCTTATAACTACCTAATGGTAAATGAATAGAAAAATCGTCCTTCGGGGCGATTTTTTTTATTTTCTCCTTGACTGTATAGCTGCTATAGGCTATATGATATTTTCAAAATCTTCAGGAGGTAAAAATGAATAAGTCATTTGCAATAGAAGCAAAAGCTTTTTATAGCGAAAGTTTTGACCAAGTTAAATTTATAAATAAGGGGATTTTTCTAATAAACGAAGATGGTTTTATAGAAGAACTTTATGAAAAATCTAATGCTTCTTATGATGAAATAAGACAAAAACTATTAGAAGAGGGCAAACTTAGGGTTTTAGCTGATAATGAATACATATTGCCAGGTTTTATAGACCTTCACAACCACGCTCCTCAGTGGCCACAAGCTGGCACCGCCCTAGATAGTCCACTAGAAGTTTGGCTTGGCAAATACACCTTCCCACTTGAAAGCAAGTATAGGGATTTAGAATTTGCTAACATGGTCTATAGAGATTTGGTAAAAGAAACTCTCAAGTTCGGTACAACAACTGCCATGTATTTTTCAAGCGTTGATAGGGCTCCATCAAGACTTCTCGCCCAAATCTGTGGAACTCTTGGTCAAAGGGGTCTTGTTGGCAAGGTTGTAATGGATGATCCTAATGCCAACCCTGATTATTGCAGGGACAAGTCAGCCAAAGATGCTATTGAAGAATCAAGACTCTTTATAGATGAGGGTTTATCCATAAAAGATACCTACAAGCAAAAAGTATATCCGGTCATCACACCTAGGTTTATACCTTCTTGCTCAGATGAGGCCCTAGAAGGCCTGGGAGAGCTAGCTAAAACCTATAAAGATATCCATATCCAAAGCCATGTCAGCGAAAGCGACTGGGAGCATGGTTATGCTATAGAAAGATACGGAATCCACGATGCCAAGGCCCTGGATAAGTTCGGCCTTATAAATGAAAGAACTATCCTAGCCCACGCTTGCCACCTATCAGAAGAAGATATGAAGCTTTTGGCAGAAAGAGGCGCAAGTATTGCCCACAGTCCGATTTCAAATGCTTATTTTGCAAATGCAGTCCTACCTATCAAAACTTGCCAGGAAATGGGACTAAATGTAGGTCTTGCTACCGATATTTCTGGTGGTTATAGCCCTAGCATGTATACAGCCATAAGACAAGCTGTCATCTCATCTAGGATGCTAAACGACGGAGTCAATCCAGCCCTAGCTAGTGATAAAAGAGGCAGAATAGACTCGTCAATAACTCTAAATAGAGCCTTTTACCTAGCGACAGCAGGAGGTGGCGAGGCCCTAAAACTACCTATAGGAAAACTTGAAAAAGGCTATGCCTTTGATATACAAATTCTGAAAATAGATGAGGCAATCCCACACTTTTATGAGGAGCTCTCTGATATAGATATCCTCCATAAATTATTGCTTTTATCAGAATCTTCAAACATAAAAGAAGTCTACGTCCAAGGAGAGAGGGTTAAATAGATGGAAAATAATATACAAAATCCCAACGAGAAAAAAATAGAAGAAAAACTCCCTACTGGCAAGGCCCTAGTCCTTGCCCTCCAGCATACTTTAGTTATGAATGCTTATGTTGTACCTTTAATCATAGCATCAATTTTACTTTTTGACGACGCCCAAAAGGTGAGCATAATCCAATCAACCTTTTTGGTATCAGGAATAACAACCCTAATTCAAGCCCTTGTTTTTATGAAATATCCCCTTGTCTACGGTGCAAGTTTTGTGCCTGTTGGCGGTATTATCGGAATTTATATGATAAATGGTGGCAATATCGATTCTTGGGCCTATGTGGTTGGCGCTTGTCTAATAGGTGCCTTTGTCCAAGTTATGATAGGATTATCAAAGCAATTTAACAAAATCCTCCAGTCCTTGATATCTCCAGTTGTTGGAGCAAGTATAGTTTTAAATATCGGCCTATCCCTCATACCCCTAGCTCTAAATTCGCAAATTTTTGTAGAAAATGAAGCTAGCTTGGGAGAAAATATAATAATTGCTCTTATAACAATGCTTGCCATGATGGTTTTTTCTATTCTTGGTGAAAAAAATAATAAGGTAGGTTCTATTTCTAGGATAGGATCGGGTATTTTTGCTCTTTTATGTGGGTTTCTAGTCTATTTATCTTATGGTTATGGCAACTTCGAACCAGTCAAAAACGCTAGTTTTTTTGCAAGGCCTGCCCTACCTTTCCTAGACTTTTCTATAAAATTTGACCTAGCATCTGTCTTTACTATGATTATTTTATACTTTGTAATAATGACAGAGACTGTTGGATCATGGCTAGCTACAAGCTCTACTACCCAAACAGAACTCACAGAAGAAAGGGTCAATAAGGGTGTAACAGGGCTTGGAATTGCCAATATAATATCTTCACTTTTTGGGGTAAGCCCAATGACAGCCTACTCTTCAAATGTGGGAGTCCTTGCCCTATCCAAAGTCTTTAGCAGGCACATAATGACCTTTGTTGGCACCATCCTTATCCTAATAGGTTTTTCAGGCAAATTGTCAGCCATCATCACCGTAATCCCATCAGCTGCTATTGGCGGAGTATTTTTGGTAACAAGCGGTATTATAGCCCTAGCAGGAATTGGCATGCTTAAAACCATAAATCTTGATAGCAAGGGCCAATATATTTTGATCATATCAATGTCTTTTGCCCTAGGATTAAACCTAGTCCCAAAAGACTTTATAAAAAACCTACCTGTTATAATCCAATATATCCTAGGATCATCTATAGCAAGCTCTGCCCTAGTAGCTATCATCTTAAATAAAATTATTCCTGATAGGAAAATTTCATAATATTATTATAATAAAATTTCTAAACTCTCACTTTTATGGCAAATGTGGGAGTTTTCTTGCTTAAAACTACGATAAAAATTAGTATGATAATAGTGGAGGTTGTGATGAAATATTTATCCGTAAGTGAATTTGCCAATATGTTTAATGTCAGCAGGCAAACTCTGATTTATTATGACAAAATAGACTTATTTAAACCCTGTGAGGTTGATCCAAAGACCGGCTATAGAAAGTACACCTACAATCAATTTTCTCAATTTTCTTTTATAAAATTCCTTAGAAGCCTTGGTTTTTCTATAGAAAAAATCAAGGACCTTTTAAGCCATGATAACCTAAACACCCTAAAAGAAGAACTGAATTTCCAGGCAGATATGATCCTTAAAGAACAAGAGAGATTATCAGAAATTATACAAACTATAGATAGAAAGTTGGATTTTGTTGATGAAAAACTAAAAATCAGCAAAAATATAGACTACGATTTTATTTCTAGCCCACCTAGGATATATTATTCTCTTGGCTATGAAGAAAATATCTACAACTCTTCCCTGTTTTTTAACTATCCAACCCTAGTTTTTTATAATTACAAAAAAGAAAATAGCTCCTACGATAAAGTTTTTGGGGCCCTAGTTGGCTTTAATTATGTCAAGGAAGAATACGAAGACTTTATAAAATATCTAGACAAATACAAGGCTCTAAGATTTTTTTACGAAGGTCCTTATGCCGATATACCAAGGGTTGTGGAAGAGGCTAAGAAAAATTTCCCAGATAAGAATTTCTCCAAAGATTTTATCTGCATAAATATTTTAGATCCCTTCCTAGAAAATATGGTAGATAGGTATTTGACAGAAATCCATATCCCTATTTGTAGTTAAATATATATAGTTGCTATATAGTCGCTCATATTTTTTATTTGCTTTATATCTTTATTAATCATCTTACTAGATAAATAATAAATTAAAATCGTCCTCCAGGGCGATTTTTTTATTTTCAAGGGACAAGACCCCTAATTTTTGTAATTTTACCAATTTCAAATCTCTTAGGAAAATCATTAGACGAGTCTTATTTTTAAAGGTATAGTAAGAAAAATAATTGAATAGAGTGTTGCGAAAAGCAATAAGATGCTTTAAGAGTGGATTGTTTCTATTAGAATCAAAGAAAAGAGGAGATTAAGATGAAAATTATAGGCGACGGCTTAACTTTCGATGACCTACTTCTTGTACCAGGCCCATCTGAAGTTTTACCAAATCAAGTAGAAATTAAAACAAACTTAACAAAAAAGATCAAGCTAAATATTCCGTTAATGTCAGCATCAATGGATACTGTTACCGAGTATGAAATGGCGATTGCCATGGCAAGACAAGGTGGAATTGGTATTATCCACAAAAATATGTCCATAGAAGAGCAAGCTGCCCAAGTTGACAGAGTTAAGAGGAGCGAACACGGAGTTATAACCGATCCTTTCTATTTGCACCCATACAACAACCTCGGTGATGCCCTTGATATCATGGCCCACTACAGAATTTCAGGTGTGCCAATAGTTGACGATGGCATGCACCTAAAGGGAATTTTAACCAACAGGGACGTAAGGTTCCAAGATGACGAAAGCGTCCTAATTGAAGATATTATGACCAAGGACAATTTAATCCTAGGACACGTTGGTATTTCCATGGAAGATGCCATAAAGAAGATGGAATCTGGAAAAGTTGAAAAACTCCCAATCGTAGATGATGAGGGCAAGCTAAAGGGCCTTATCACTATCAAGGATATAGAAAAAACCAGACAATATCCAAATTCAGCCAGAGATGACCAAGACAGGCTCCTTGTTGGTGCAGGTGTTGGTATTACAGGTGATATGATGGAAAGAGTTGACGCTCTCGTTGGCTCAAAGGTTGACGTAATCGCCCTTGATACTGCCCACGGCCACTCTAAAGGCGTTATAGAAGCTGTCAAAAAAATCAAGGCCAAATACCCAGACCTCCAGGTAATTGCCGGCAATATCGCAACAGGCGAAGCAGCAAGAGACCTAATAGAAGCTGGCGTTGACTGTGTCAAAGTCGGAATTGGTCCTGGATCAATTTGTACAACCAGGGTTGTAACTGGTGTTGGTGTGCCACAAATATCTGCCATTGTCGACTGCGTGGAAGTTGCCAAAGAATACGGCATCCCAGTAATAGCAGACGGTGGTATCAAATATTCTGGCGATATTACCAAAGCCCTAGCCTGTGGTGCAAATGTGGTAATGGCAGGTTCCCTCTTTGCAGGAACTGAAGAAAGTCCAGGAGAGACTATCATGTTTGAAGGTAAGCAATTTAAAGAATACCGTGGCATGGGTTCTCTCGCAAGCATGAAATCAGGTTCATCTGACAGATATTTCCAAAATGACACCAAAAAATTCGTACCAGAAGGCGTTGAAGGCCGTGTAGCCTTTAAGGGATATGTAGGCGACGTAATCTACCAACTTCTCGGCGGACTAAGATCTGGTATGGGTTACGTAGGAGCAGCTAATCTCAAGGAACTTTACGAAAAATCAAAATTCGTAAAAATCTCCCCAGCCTCCCTAGTAGAAAACCACCCACACGATATTCAAATTACAAGAGAATCTCCAAACTATACAAAGAAATAGAGATAAAAGTGATCGGCAAAATCTGTCGGTCACTTTTTTTCATAATTCACACTATCTTTCCAATCTCTAACTAAAAGTAATTTTATTTCTTGATTGAATCCTTCAGATTTTTTTAAATCTATAATCAAAACCCAAATAAAATTCTTTCTCACCAAATAAAAAACCAAAAATTCCAGACCTATTAAAACAAAATTAAAGTCTCTATTCAGTGCAAGAGAAAAGATACGAATTTCAATTTTTAAAAATCAAGCCCAAAAATCTAAATTTAGGAATTTTAAATTGTAAAATCCAAATCCATGTATTTTTCATCGCAAAATTCAATTCTAGGTATTTTTTCGTCACAAAATCCAAATCCATGTATTTTATAATACAAAATCCAAAAAATTTTCAAAATAAGACTCTCTTCGATTAAGCCCTAAATTTCAATATTTAGCCAAAGAAAATTCGGTCCTTTTGCCCTTGTTAATTAATCATTTTTGAACGATAATGCAAATCATTCTTGACTTTTTAATTGATATGGGTTATTATTATCATGACTGGTTAATCGATTGACAATTTAAAAATTAATTATGAGGTAAATGATATGAAATTTAATAAAAAATACACTATAACAGCCCTACTTTCCCTAGGTCTTATTTTTTCTGCCTGCCAAAAAGGTGCAGATGAGGCAAAACCTGCAGAGGATACTAAGGCAGAAACCCAAGTAGAAGAACAAGCTAAGGACGAAAAACCTGCTGAAGAAGCAAAACCAGCCGAAGAAGCAAAACCAGCCGAAGAAGCTGATAAGGCAAGCATAGCTGATTGGGAAGGCGAATGGAATAACATGGGTGGTTACCTAGAAAAACCTGAAATCCAAGGCGCTTTCAAAACTCTAGCAGAAAAAGAAAATACAGATGAAAAATCTGCCAAAGAAGGCTATCTAAAGAAGAGAAAATGTGATTTTGGTGGTCTAGAAATCTCTGGCGACCATGTTAAATTCCTAAAAGAATTCCCAGATGCTAAGGGCGAAGTTGTCGGTGAAGCTGATTATACCTATAAAGACAAAATAGAAGTAGAACACGGTGGTCATAAGCTTGAGTGGGATGTATTTGAAGCTACAAGCAAAGATGCTCCTTACAAGGTTCTTTTAATGATGCCTATCCACGGTGAAGAAAGTCTAACCCACTTCCACATGAGATATGGTGATGACAAGGATAGCCTACTTAAAGAAGAAGGCTGGTACCCAACCTTTGTAAAACCATCTTCAACTGACCAACAAATCATAGATGAAATTACTGAATAAGATTTTCTCCCTGGGCCAAGGCTTGCTTGGCCTAAAAAAAGGGAGTAGAAAATTTTTAGCGATTTTTCCTATCCTTGTTCTTCTCCTAGCAACTTCCTGCTCAAAACACGAAAAAAAGACTGGCGATAAACCCCTAATTTATACTTCATTTTACCCAGTCCATGACCTTGTCCAAATGATTAGCGGGGACACAGCAAGGGTAGAAAGTTTTATGCCTGTAGACAAGGTGCCCCACGAATGGGAACCTTCTCCTAAGGATATGAAAAAACTAGCTTCTTGCGACCTCTTAGTTGTAAATGGGGCCAACATGGAGCCTTGGCTTGATACCGTAAAGGAAAACTTGCCAAACCTTGATATCCTAAAGCTATCAGATTCTGTAGACCTTATTACCTATAAGGGTGCAGCTGCTATCGGTGATTTTCAATACCTGGCAAGGCTAGATCTAAAAGCTGGCAAAAATAAGATTGACTTTGGCCATACCCACGAAGACATGATGAGGGTTGCCTTTATCAAAGACGAAGGCCTTGACCAAAAAAACTTGGTCAAAAAAGCCAAGGAAGTCATGAGCCAAAAGGGCGAACTAGTCCACCAAAAATCTACCAATAAGGTAGAAGAAGGCAAGGTTTACGGCGTAGAGATGGGCCACGAATCTGGCGAGGTATTTTTTGATTTCCCTGAAGATGGCAAATGGATATTTATATCCGATAGGGTTAGTGAGGACTTGCTCCCTTATAATTTCGTAGACACTAAGGGCAATTTCTTAAAGGATGAGGGCAAGGAAGTCTCTCTTATGGAAGGCTCTTCATCAGGTTTTGACAAAATCACCTATGACCCTCACTCTTGGATTTCCATCGTAAATGCCAAGAAATACCTAAATGCCATCCAGGAAAAATTGATAGAAAAATATCCACAAAACGAAAGAATATACAGAAAAAATAAGCTAAAATATGTAGACCAATTGACAGATATAGACGCAGAATATAAAGAAAAATTCGCAAAGCTTGATAAGGATAGGAAAAATTTCCTAACCCTCCATTACGCTTACGCCTATCTGGCTAGAGATTTTGACCTAACCCAGTACCCTCTCCAAGGTCTAACCAGCCTTGAAAGTCCAAGTCTTAAGACAATAAAAAAGGCGATTGATTTTTCAGAATTTAACCATATTTCAACCGTCTTTTACGAATACGGGCAAAATCCAAAGCAGGCCAAGGCCCTAGCAGAAGAAATTGGCGGCAAGATTTCTCCCCTTGCCTCCATGGAATTTTTGACCAAAGAACAAAAAGATAAGGACCAATCTTACATTGATTTAATGAGAATGAATCTTGAAAATCTCTACAAGTCTATGGTCGAGGAGGAAAAATGAAAGCAATTGAAATAAAAGATGTGACCTTTGCCTATAATAAAATCCCCGTCATAAAATCTTGTGATTTTGAAATAGATACTGGAGATTTGGCTCTTATCCTAGGTGGTAACGGCAGTGGCAAGTCAACTTTGATAAAATTAATGTTAGGCGAACTAAAAAAAGATACAGGTTCTATAAAAATTTTGGGCAAGAATATCGAAGATTACAAATCCTATAAGGATATCGGCTATGTTCCCCAAATAAATATAGTAAATAAAATATCCTTCCCTATAACTTGCCTAGAACTAGTATCTTTAAACCTTTACGAGGATTTTGGCTTTATCAAAATCCCAAAAAAAGCTCACTATCAAAAGGCTAAAGATATCCTTATAAAAATGGGCATGGAAGCATATATAAATACTCCTGTCAATGAGTTGTCTGGTGGTCTTGCCCAAAGGGCAATGATTGCCAAGGCTATGATTAATAACCCTCAAATCCTTATCCTAGACGAACCTACAGCTGGTGTTGATAAGGAAAGTAAAGCGAATTTTTTTGAAACAATAAATATCCTTTCAGAAAAATTTTCCATCACCATAGTAATGGTTACCCACGAATTAAAGGAAATGGAAAGTCTTGATTTGAATATGAAAAAATATGAAATGGTAGAAGGGAGGCTTAAAAAATGTTAGAATTTGCCTTTATGAGAAAAGCTTTACTTTTAGGCTTCCTCCTTTCGATTATGATTCCTATAATAGGAATAGTGATGGTCAACAGAAAAACTTCTATGATTGGAGATGCCCTTTCCCATACAGCCCTTGCTGGTGTTGGTATGGGCCTAATCTTAGGTTTTGACCCCCTCTTAGGATCTGCTATAATTTGTGTGCTGGCAGCCTTCCTAATAGAGTTAATAAGAAAAAAATTTCCCCAATATGGAGATATGGCAACAGCGGTAATCATGTCGACAGGTCTTGGTATAGCAGCCATCTTGTCAGATTTCGCTCCCGGTGGTAATTCCTTTGAGTCCTACCTTTTTGGTTCGATTTCATCGGTAACAACAGCTGATATCATAAATACTTCTATAGTATTTGTCTTGGTATTAATCCTTTCTGTCACCAGATATTCAGCTCTCCTAGCCATCGCCATAGACCCAAATACCGCAAGACTTTCTGGGGTTAAGGTAGAAAGACTTGATGCTATCTTTACCCTACTTGCAGCTATAACTATAGCCTTGTCTGTGAAGATAATCGGAGCCTTGATGGTGACAAGCCTCATAGTGCTTCCTGTTGCAACAGCCCTTATAGTAGCCAAATCTTACAAACAAACCTTTTTCATAACTACTATCCTTGGCCTAATCTACATGATGGTTGGAATTGTAGCTTCCTATAATTTCGACATCAAGCCAGGTGGCGCTATTGTGGTAAATGCAATCATCGGCATGGCTGTGTTCGGACTTTACAAAAAATTTGTAAAAAAATAAGCGATGAACTTATACCCTCCAATTTTCTAAGTCTTAGCTTATTATATAACTAATAACCCTTTAAAATATTTAGCTGAAAATGGCTAGGAAAACCTGTTTAGTTTATCCTAGCCATTTTTTTATCCTTCGTATTCGCCAAGTTCTTCCTTGTATTTTTTTATAAGTTCTGGTTCACTTATGTCTTTTGCCATGACATCTATGGCGATTTTGCCCTTGTTGAGCATGATTATCCTGTCAGAATACCTAACAACATCCCTTAGGTTGTGGGAAATCAAAAGGGTAGTTATTTTTTCTGTATCGATTAGGCTTCTGGTTTTGTCCATTATGTTACGGCTGGTTTTAGGATCTAGGGCAGCTGTATGCTCGTCAAGGAGCAAAAGTTTTGGCCTTTTGGCTGTTGCCATCAAAAGCGATAGGGATTGCCTTTGACCACCAGATAGAAGTCCAGTTTTGGTATGGAGTTTGTTTTCAAGCCCCAAATTCAAGGACTTAAGCCTCTCTATAATCTCTTTTTCATCAGCATTTTTCTTTAGGTTTTTTAGGGTAAATTTCTTGCCTTTTTTTAGGGCAAGGGCCATGTTTTCGTATATATCAAGGTTGGTTGCAACTCCGTCCTTTGGGTCTTGGTTGACCTTGCCAATGTAGGCCGCTCTTTTTTCTTCAGAAAGCTTAGTCACATCTTCCCCGTCAATTAAAATCGAACCCCCATCTACCCTTAGGGCTCCAGAGATTATGTTCATGAGGGTTGACTTACCACAACCGTTTGGGCCTATAATGGTAGTTGCTACTCCCTCTTCTATTTTTAGGGAGAAATTATCGAAAATTGTCACTTCTTCATCAGTTCCAAGGTTAAAACTTTTGCTTATATTTTTAATTTCTAACATCTCTTACCAACTTTCTGTACTGTTTTTTGCCTAGGTAGTTATTGTAAGCTATAAAGGCTATTACAATTAGGGCAGTGATTAGCTTTAGGTCGTTAGGATTTAGGCCAAAATAGATGGCGATACCTGATATAATCCTATAGACTATGGCACCTAAGATTGCCCTGGTTGTATCCCTTAGTTTGTTCGAATTTTTTGCAATTGTATCTCCGATTATGATTGAGGCAAGACCTGTAACAATCATTGCTGTGCCCATGCCGATGTCAGCGAAGCCTTGGTAATTAGTCATAAGACCTCCGGCTAGACCGATTATGGCGTTTGAAATGATAAGCCCCCAAAATACGTAGGTGTCAGGGTCCTTGCCAAGGGCTTTGACAAGCTTTCTATTATTGCCAGTTACTTTTAAAAGGTATCCTTGTTCGCTTCTTAAAAAATAATCAATTAGGACTTTAATAATAAGAACAAAGGCGATTAGGATTATCCATTTAGGCACGCCACCAAAAATTGATGGATATTGAGCAACAGGGATATTAGACACACCCTTAATTTTCAAATTTACTGAATAAAGCATGGTAAGGGTTAAAATACCAGTTAAAAGTGGTTCGACTTTCACTTTTTTATATAGAAAATAAGTGATAGAACCAGCTGCCACTCCACCAACAAGAGACAAAACAAGTCCCAGGTAAGGATTTAAACCACTTGTGATTGCCGCTGCTGTTAAGAAGGCTCCCAGTGGATAAGATCCTTCTAGGGTTAGGTCGTAGTATTCCAAAATTTTGTAAGTGAGCATATAGCCCATGGCTAAAACGCCGAAGACAAGGCCTATTTCAACCGATGAGGCCATTATATTAAGTAAAACTGTCATTATTTTCCTTCCTTTTTTTCCATAATTTTAGCATCTTTAAGACCTTCATTTTTCAAATCAAGTCCCAAAATTCCTGCTGTTTCCTTGTTTACAAGCATTTCTAAATCCTTGGCATCTTCAAATGGGAAGTCTTTTATATCCTTGTTTGCCCTTAGGATTTCACCTGCCATCTGTCCTGCCCTTTGGCCGATTTTTTTGTAGTTAACCCCCTCTGCAAGCAGAGCCCCATTTTCTACAGAACCTTCATCGAAAGCCAAACTAGGAATTTTTTCGTCCTTCAAAGTCTTGGCTATAACTGGCATAGCGTTTACAACCACATTGTCAGTGACAGTTACCATGGCATCTGTGCCTGACTTTAGGCTAGCAAGGGCTTGGGGAATATCGTTAATTGATGAAACCCCTTGTTTTTTAAGACTAAGGCCACGCTCCTTAAGGGCCTTTTCCAAAGCCTCGATTTGGACAAGAGAATTTTGCTCATTTGTGTTATACATAGTAGCGAAGGTCTTAGTTTCTGGATAAATTTTTAAAAAGTCATCGATAACCTTGGCTGGATCCACATAATCTGAAACCCCTGTTATATTTTTTCCTGTCCTTGTTTTTTCATCAACCAAGCCTGCTCCTATCGGGTCTGTTACAGCTGTAAATAAAATCGGCCTGTCATTGACTATGTTATAAACTCCCTGGGCGGCAGGTGTGCCTATGGTGTAAATCAAATCTGCCCCCTTAATCTTAAGGTCGGAAGCCAATTGGGGAATAAGAGAAATATCTCCTCCAGCCCTGTGGTCGATTAACTTGTAGGATAGACCTTCCTTGTCAAGTTCCTCCAAAAATCCCTCCCTGGCTGCATCAAGTGACGGATGGTCGGCTATTTGGATGACACCAATTATGTATTCTTTTTTGCCTTCCTTATTGCCACAAGAGCCCAATATGATAAGGCCAACCAGCACAAAGATTGTTCCGGCTATTTTAGTAAATATTTTTTTCATAAGAACTCCTTTCTACAAATAAAAATGCTAATAAAAAAACCCGTCCATATAGGACGAGTGTAAATTCGTGGTACCACCTAAGTTTATAATCTAAAAGATTACCTCAACAGAAGTCTAACAACTTCTTGCTTCTGATAACGGTAGCTTCCGTAATAGCTTACTTGTTTCGGCTATTCTGCCTACAGAGGGAATAAGTTTTAATCCTTACTAGACTTGCACCAACCGTCTTTTCTCTAAAGTAATTCATTAAAACTGTCTTTCTGTAATCACATTTTTATTTAGTATAATAATACAACTGAATTTATAATATGTCAAGGAATAAGTCGCAAAGAAATTTAAAAGAAAATCCAAACTCCCTTAAGCCTTTATTTTTGAACAAAAAAGGTGACCCACCTTTTGGTTTGTCACCTTTAAAAAATTTATAGTCTGTAATTATTCATATTTTGGCCAGCTATGGCAACTGTTGACATGTTGTGGATTAGGGATGAATTTGTATTTGATAAGAGTCCTAGAACACCTAAGATAATTAGGCCAGAATTTATACCTACTATCTTTCTGTAGTCAGCCTTAATTCTCCTATCCATAGACTTAGCAAGTTTAATTACTTCTATTAATCCATCTAGGCTATCTGTACCTATAGATATGTCTGAGATTTCCTTAGCTATATCAGCTCCCTGGTGCATAGCTATACCAACATCTGCAGCTGATAGGGCAACTGAGTCATTGATACCATCACCTATCATGATGACTTTTCTACCCTCAGCCTTCTTCTGCCTTACATAGGCTTCCTTATCTTCTGGAAGGACTTGAGATTGGTAGTAGTCTAGACCTAGGCGTTTAGCAACAGAAGCTGCCGCATTTTCAGCATCTCCAGTAAGCATGGCTATCTCTTTAAAGCCTAGCTTTCTTAAATCTTTTATAACATCTTCTGCCTCTTCTCTTATTGGGTCTTCTATGCAAAGAACCGCAATCAACCTATCTGCAAAGGCTAGGTAAAGAAGGGAATAATGTTCCTTAAGATTATCAATCATTTCCCTAGTTTCGTCACTTATTTCTATACCCTCATCTTCTAGGATAAAGTGTTCTGATCCAATTAGGGCAGTTTTGTCAACTATATGTGACCTGATACCGTGAGCTACGATGTATTCTGGTTTTGAATGCATCTCCTCGTGGTGGAGGTCCTTATCCTTGGCTGCCTTTACAACAGCGTTAGCGATTGAATGTGGGAAGTGCTCTTCAAGGCAAGCTGCAATTCTCAAACACTCATCTTCGCTTATATCTGTAAGGGCAATAACCTTGGCAAGTCTTGGTTCTGACTTGGTTAAAGTTCCTGTTTTATCAAAGACTATAGTATCAGCCTGAGATAGGTTTTCTAAAAACCTTCCGCCCTTTACTATAACATCCATATCTGAAGCCTGGCTAATAGCCTTCATGGTCGCTATAGGAATTGTTAATTTAAGGGCACAAGAAAAGTCTACCATCAAAAATGATTTGGCTTTGATGAAGTTTCTTGTAAGTAAGTAGGTAAGTCCTGCTCCTATAAAGGAATACTTAACAAGGGAATCAGCCATACTTTCTGCCTTCTTTTGAGAAAGCGACTTGTTTCTCTCGCTTTCAGAAATAAGGTTTATGATGTGGCTTAATCTTGAATCGTCGTATTTTTTGCTCACCTTAACAAGGACGCCACCCTCTTCGAGGGCTGTTCCTGCAAAAACTACAGATCCCTTATTTTTCTTAACTGCTTCACTTTCGCCAGTAAAGGATGCTTCGTTAACCATGGCGAGGCCTTCTACAACTTCCCCATCTACTGGGATTGTAGAACCCATTTCAACTGAAACAAGGTCGCCTACTTCTACTTCCTTAAGTGGTTTTAGGATTTTTTTGCCATCTTCAACCACAAATACCTTGTCAATATTTAGGGCAAGGGAATGAGCTAGGTCGTCTTGAGATTTTTTGAGAGTATATTCTTCTAACTTCTCTCCTAAACTCAAGAGGAACATGATATTAGCTGCATCTCCAAATTCACCTGTTGCCAAGGATACAGAAATAGCTGTAGCATCCAAGAGGTCTACATTTAGCTTTCTTTGGCGAATAGCCTTTAGACCCTTCTTGATAAATGGATAAGCCCTTAGCATGATGAAGTATGGACCTAGAGGAGCTGGGATACAATACCTAAAGAAAAGCCTCCTATAAAAAGCATCTCTTAGGATCCTAAAGACATCCTCTTCCTCTTGTGGGTAAAAATCAGGATCATCTATAACTAAGTCTTTAATTGTTTTTAAATCAAGGTCTAGGATAAACCTAGCAAGGTTTGGAAGGCTTCCTTTTTCAAATGTAACTGTAAAAGAATTTGCAAGAGGATTTACCTTACAAAGCTTAACTCCATCTAGACCTTGGACTAGATATTTTAAATTATTGGCTAGGTCAAAGCTGAGATTTTCCTCATAGACAAACCTAGCCCTGGTATCTAGCCTGTGGGCTAAACTTGCCCTCATTATTTATCTTCGTCCTCTTTGATCTCAGCCTTGATTTCTTCTTTGATTTGGTTGATAAGGTCTTCTCTAGCAACTTCATCTATATTTAGTTCTGCTGCTTTTTTAGCCTTTTCTAAATCTTCTTTTGCATTTGCTTCTTTAGCTTCTGCTACTATATCATCAGCAGAAACTCTTACTTGTTCTACTGTTTTGTCAATAGATTCTTTTACTCTAAGACCACCTGCGACAGCACCTACAGCTGCTTTTTTAGCAAGTTCTGAGCTTAAAACTTTTCCTCCAAGAGCTCCAACTAAAACTCCGGCACCAATTCTTAAAATCTTTTTATTTATCATACTACTCTCCTTTATGAAACATATTAATATTGTATAAATATCACATTATCATTATATTTGATATTTTTTCGAAATCAAGTGCTTATGCAAAAAATATTTTTTAGAACCCATTGAAATAACTTAAATACAAGTCTTGGTCATTTTTATTTTAGTTTTTTTAGGCATTTGATATTGATAACAATTACTACAATCATTGATATCGTAAATGAATATTCATTCATATGAGCGCCTATTCTTGCATAAAATTTTACTTAAAACTTAGCCTAGCAAATATAATATAAATGAAATTTATACTATTTTTTAAATGGAGGATTAAATGAAATCAAATAAGCCACATCTTCCAATCTTTGGAGTTGGGCCAATTTACGTCCTATCTTGTTTGGTCCTAGCTTAATTTTAGATTATAAGGGATTTTTAGAATTAGGGGAAGCTAGTCAAATTAGTCTGCTTTTTGTAGCCCTAGGAATATTTATGATATTTTTCGGCCTATATCTATGTGTAAGAGCTGTCCTGATACACAAAATAAATGCAAATGTCAAAGCTGATATCCTAATTACTGATGGAGTTTACGGCATAGTTAGAAATCCAGTCTATACAGCTTTTATATTTATCTTTACAGGCATACTCTTATTTGCAAAAAATTATTTTTTATTGACCTTGCCAATAATCTTTTGGGTGTTTTTAACAATATTGATGAAAGCAAGCAAAGAAAAATGGCTAAAGGCTAAATTTTGAAAAGAATATGACCCATATTGCAAGATGGTAAATCGAGTAATTCCTTAGTTTCCCAAAAAATAAACATTTAAAAACTGGCATAGGATAAGTAGGCGGTCTTTGATAATCAAAGAGCGCTTACTTATCTCTTACCAGCTTTTTTTCTAATCATATCTTAAGGTTGAATATAAAATTGCCTTTACGGCAGGAATCCTGTTTTCTGTTTGGTCAAAAACCATAGATTTTTCTGACCTAAAAACTGAATCAGCAACTTCCATCCCGTTAAAATCCCAATCCTTCATATCTTCTGGTAGTTTTGCCAGTACTTTTTGGGAAAGATTTGACTTTTTATCGTGGAAGGCTGGCAGGCAGTGCATAAAAATCGCATCCTTATCGCACATTGCCATAACCTCATCTGTCACCCTATAAGGATAAAGTCTTCTTATCCTATCCATAGGTGGATTTTCTTTTTCTGTAAGGGCAATCCACATATCTGTGTAGATTATATCGGCATCTGCCACTGCTTCCTCAAGATCATCTGTATAAATGACATCTGAGTCGTGCTTGTCGGAAAACTTTCTTGAAAGTCTAACCAAATCTCTTCTCGGAAAAAACTTCCTTGGCCCACAACCTACAAAATCTATACCAAGTTTTGAACAAGTGATGACAAGAGAGTTTGGCATAATATCGCCGGGATAGCCTAGATATGCGAGTTTCAAGCCTCTTAGATAGCCAAATTTTTCCCTAATGGTAAGCATATCTGAAATCATCTGGGAAGGGTGGAACATATCAGTCATAGCATTATAAATTGGAACTTCTGTTATCTTTACAAGTTTTTCTAGCAGATTCTGCTCGTGTCCCCTATAGACTATTCCATCATAATATCTGTCGAAAACAGAAATTGTGTCCTCAATTGATTCGTTTTCGCCCATTTTTGCCTGGGTGTAGTTAATAAAAGATGTAGTCATTCCCAAATCAGCCGCAGCTATCTCAAAAGAAGTCCTGGTTCTTGCTGAGGCTTCCTCAAAAAGAAGGATGATGTTTTGTCCTTCTAGATATTTGTGGAGCTTTCTCTGAACCTTTAATTCCTTAAATTCAGCGGCCAAGTCTATTAAATATAGAATTTCCCTTTCAGAAAAATCTTTAAGGGCTATAAAATTTCTTTTTCTTAAATCAATATCCATCTTATTCACCATCTATAACTGTGTCTGAGAAGACAATTACCAGAGTCATATCCTTATTTTTCATCTCTAATATCCCGTATTCTACAAGGTTTAACTCAGGATTGTCTTTGTATCTTTTATCAGCTGTTCCGTCCTTATTTACGTGAAGATATGTCTTATTTATCAAAGTAGCATCTGATATCAGTTCTTCTTCAAGAAAGGCTTCGCTTCTTAAATCCACTTCCATATCCTTGTAATCAATAGCCTTATTATCCCCATTTTTGTTTATCAAAAGGGCATCAGGTAGGAAGGATAGGGTCAAATCCCCTGCCTCTAGGCTATAAACTTTTACATTTGTACTTAAATCTCCAGCGAGACCTTCTCTTAGCCTTAATTCTTTCCTAGCTGTAATTAGGTTCTTATCATCATCTGCTTCAATCTTATCAACCAACCAAACCTTCTCGCTTTCTAAGATCCCAGCAAGAAGCTTGTTGGTAAGGTCATATTCCTTACCAGAATCTCCTTCAAAATCATATTCGATTTCAACAGGATTCTTCTTCTTGTAGAAATACATAAAAGCACCTATAACCGCAATTACCACCAGGTAGGTTTTCACAAAAGTCAAAATGATTCCCAGAATAAAGACAATCAAACCTATTTTTCTTAGGGGATACTTGTAAGCAGCTTCTCCTAGAACATCTTTAAGGCCTGTTGATTCCAAATTTTTGAAATCAAGACCAAAGTCCCTACTTTCGCTTTGAGTAGCATCATCAAAAAAATCTTCGCTTTTAGAGCTAGGTTTTTTCTGGGATTTTCCCCCAAAAGGATTTGAAAAATCTTTTTGGTAGGAAAGACCCGTACCTGGCAAGGAAGCAGTAGTCCTAAAGCCGCCACCGGCCTTCTTGGTCACCCTAAAGCCCTTGCCACCCCAAGAAAATCCCGGGCCGGACTTAGACATATTTACCCTAAAACCCTTGCCTAAATTTATACTTTTTCTAAATCTAATTCCCATTTATACCTTCTTTCTTATAAATATTATACCCGTATATCGGATTTTAAATTAGTAGTTTGATATTTTTAAAATACAGTTTTAATATTATTTACTTGATTTTTAATTTTTCCCAGTATAATGATATTAGAAATAAAGATAATTAAATTCGTATATAAAGGATGTAATTTTATGAATAAATTAAGAAGATTGATACCAAGATATTTCAGAGCCCTTACCAACAAAAATACCCCAACCGCAGCCAAAATCCTTGCGGCTTTTACCCTAGTCTATATAGCCATGCCAGCAGATGTAATCCCTGATATATTCCCATTCTTAGGCTATATCGACGACGCTGTCCTAACAGCAGGCCTGATTTACTTTTCAAATAAATTGATACCTGAAGATGTCAAGGAAGAGGTAAAATCTATTGAAAATTAAGTTTTTGAAAAATTTTACAATTATAGTTTAAGATAAAAACAAAGCCTAGGCATTCTTAGCCTAGGCTTTGTTGATCTTACAAATTTTATTCTACTGTTACAGATTTTGCCAAGTTTCTTGGTTTATCAACGTCAATGCCCTTGGCTGTTGATGTATAATAAGCCATAAGTTGGCCAGGAATTACTGTTAGAAGTGGGTAGAGTATTTCGATTGTCTCTGGCACTTCATAAATTTTATCAGTTATTTTTTCCATCCTGGCATCCTTGTGAGATGTGATAATAAAAACATTTGCTCCCCTTGCCACAACTTCTTCTACGTTTGATAGGGTCTTGGCTGTGAGGTCTTTTTGGGTCATGATTGCTATGACTGGTGTGCCTTCTTCTATCAAAGAAATTGTTCCATGCTTTAATTCACCTGCTGCGAAGGCTTCAGTATGGATATAGGAAACTTCTTTAATCTTTAGGGCAGCTTCGATGCTTGTTGCATAATCAATGCCCCTTCCTATATAAAATAGGCTGTGTTTATCCTTTACTTCTTGGGCAAATTCTTTTATTATTTCATCATCGGCTAGGATTTGTTCGATTTTTTCAGGAATTTCCTTCAAATTTTCTATTACTTCTTGGTAGATTTCTTCGGAAATTTTTCCTAATTTCTTTCCAAAATCTAAAGCTAGAAGGTAAATATTTACTATTTGGCTGGTGTAGGCCTTGGTTGATGCTACGGCTATTTCTGGGCCTGCATAGCAGTAAATAGACTTGTCTGCTTCCCTATCCATTGATGATGCTAGAGTATTTGTAATTAGAAGGGTTTCCGCTCCCTTTTCCTTGGCAAGTCTTAGGGCCTTTAGGCTGTCTGCAGTTTCACCTGATTGGGAGATGAGAATTACAAGGGTATTTTCATCTAAAAATGGTTCGTTGTACCTAAATTCAGATGCTAGGTCACAAATTACAGGTATTTTTGTAAATTTTTCTAGGGCCCACTTGCCAACAAGACCTACATTATAGGCTGTACCACAGGCTACTATATAAATTCTCTTAAATTTCTCAATTTCAGTTTGGCTAAAGGAATCTCCGTCAAATACAACTTCACCTTTTTTTACATTTAACCTTACAAGTTCCTTGATAACTGGGCCTTGTTCGTTGATTTCCTTAATCATAAAGTGATCGTAACCAGACTTGGTAGCTGCATCTACTGACCAAGTTATCTTTGTAAGCTCTCTTTGAACTTCCTTATAGCTATTGTCATAAATTTTGTATCCACCATCCTTAATGTCAATTATATCGCCATTTTCTAGGTAGATTACGTCTTTTGTATATTTAAGGATTGAAGGTATATCACTAGCCATGATTGTAGCATCATCCATAAGACCAACTACAAGTGGACTTTCAACCCTCATACCAATTAGCCTGTCTGGTTCATCTGTTGTTATAATGCCACAAGCAAAAGAACCCTCAAGCCTATCCTTAACTTTTTTTACAGCCTCTAAAAGGTCTCCATCATAATATTTTTCTAGTAAAACTGCTATGACTTCTGTATCTGTAGTTGACTTGAAAGTATAGCCTTCTTCCTCAAGCTCTTTTTTTAATTCCCTATAGTTTTCAATGATACCATTGTGGACAACAGCAATCTTTCCATTATTTGAAAGATGGGGATGGCTATTTATATCACTTGCCTCTCCGTGAGTTGCCCACCTAATGTGGCCTATACCAATATGTCCACTGATAGGATTCTCTTCAAGAGCCTTTTCAAGGTTGGCTAGTTTTCCAGCCTTCTTAACCACAGAAAGCTCTCCTCCATCAATCACAGCAAGACCTGCTGAGTCGTAACCACGGTACTCGAGCTTTTCGAGCCCGTCAACTATTACCTCTCTTGCATTAAGCTTTCCCTTATAACATACTATTCCGCACATAGTGCCTCCTTATAAAATTTTTCATGAGGCCACTGTGTCTTCTCTGTCACAGAAATTGCTCTCTGCTTTTGTCTAACACTAGGGCTGTGAACCCAGGAAGCTCCCGCCGAATTTTCGATAACTTCCTCCCTCGTCATCCCATAGGGATCTGGCGCTTTAACTTTTTTGCCTCATCTTTTTATTATATACTATTTTGAGTTATTATCCAAGATTTTTATCCGAGATAAATTATCGTTTTTTCTTATCCGAGATAAGCTATC
This sequence comes from uncultured Anaerococcus sp., assembly GCF_963510575.1. Lineage (GTDB taxonomy): Bacteria > Bacillota > Clostridia > Tissierellales > Peptoniphilaceae > Anaerococcus. The sequence continues at coordinate 21,707 of NZ_CAUPFR010000018.1, forward strand.
TGTATTATATGTAATAATTTTATTTACAATTGAATCTTCGTAAAAGGGGACCCCAGGGGAACGTTTCGCACGTTCCCCCATCGGGTCCCCTTAACCCCCTCCCGTTACCCCCTCCGGGCGACCCCTCGCGGGGGACAAGGAGTTTGCCTTCGGCAAACCTGTTGATATGGAGGAGCCTTTGTTTAGGAATAATATTTGTTTAAATTTTTAAAATCCCAAGCCTCCTAAAAATTGCAATCTCGTCTGACTTATGCTTTGTATTTTTAATTAGTTAACAGTATTTATAATGCTTTTATTCGTAAAGAGCTGTCAGTGCAATTTTCTTTACGGATGCTTGGTATTTTAAAATACACAATCTTGTGATTTTTTCTTCTTTGTTTGAAAACAAACACTAATTTAGCAATGTTTGGCGAAGCCAAACGAGGCTGGTAAAATCTGGAACTTCGAAGTTGATTTTCTAATCTACTGGCAAAGATTTCTAATCGAGGGTTGCGTTAAGAAAACTGATTGTTTGAGGCGTAGCCGAGTTATCAGTTTTTAGCAGCCCGAAGATTAGAAATCTGTGGGGAAATACGTAATCTTAAACAAGGTAATTCTCTTTACATAAAAAAGGTGATGTTGCAGAATAGATTTATCTATTCTGCAACATCACTTTTTTTC
>NZ_CAUPFR010000019.1:0-22126 GCF_963510575.1 uncultured Anaerococcus sp.
CTTTCAGTTTATCCAGAATACTTCAAAATAAACGACAAATGGGTTCTAGCAGCAGAATCAAGAATGGATACAGTTTGTGTAGCAAACGACACTCCAGGCGAAGAAAGTGTAAACATAGTAGAATTTAGAAACCTCAAAAAAGGTGACAAGGTAGTAATCGGCCGTACAGAAGATGCTTCAGAAGGTATCTACGTTTGGACCCAAGGTTTCCTAGAAGAAGACGCCCACCAAGACACCTTCGCCTTTAGGGCAGGAAGATCAAGAGAAACAGCCTTCTCAATCGACTATGATAACCTCTACGAAGTCCTAAAATACGAAAAAGCTAACCACGGCTATGTAACCCTCATAGTAGGAGCAGCCCTAGCACTCGATAGAGATTCAAGAGCGGCCCTTGAAAGACTAGTAAGAAATGGTTATGTAAATGCAATCTTCTGTGGAACAGAAACTGCAGCCTTCGACCTTGAAAAAGGAATCTTCGGCACAACTTGGGGCCAAGAAAAATTTGAAAAAGAACAAAACTCAACTAAAAACCTCTATAAAACCATAAACATGGCTAGAAAATACGGCTCAACCAAAGCTCTTGTAGAAAGTGGCAAGGTAAAAGACGGATTCATGAAAGCTTGTGTTGAAATGAACGTACCAGTAGTAATAGCAGGCACCATCCGTGACCGTTTAGGCCTACCAGAAACAATCAACAACGTCTATGACGCTCAAAACGAAATGAGAAAACACGCCAGAAAGACATCTACAATCATCATGATGGGCGCAATCCTATATACAATCGCAACAGGAAACATGACCCCATCCTACAACGTATTTGACGGCGTGGTAAGACCAGTTTATATGTACACAATCGACATCCAAGAATTCGCAGTAAACAAACTATCAGACAGAGGAACAGTAACAGCTGTTTCAATGGTAACAAACGTTCAAGACTTTATCAGAAATGTTGACAGAGCCTTAAACAACTAAATCAAACTTAAGGAGAAGCAATGAAAAAAATCGTACTTGCCCTAGGCGGAAACGCCCTAGGAAATAGCCCAGAAGAGCAAAAAAAAGCTGTAGCAGAAACTGCTAAATCAATAGTAGACCTAGTAGCAGAAGGCAACAAGGTCATAATCTCACACGGCAATGGCCCACAAGTAGGCATGATTAACCTAGCTATGGACACAGCAAGCAAATCAGAAGCAAAAACAGCTGAAATGCCATTTGCTGAATGCGGAGCCATGAGCCAAGGTTATATAGGCTACCATCTTCAAAATGCTGTCGAAAATGAACTTGCAAAAAGAGAAATGGACCAAACCGTAGTAGCCCTTGTAACCCAAGTATTGGTAGACAAAGCTGACCCAGCCTTCCAAAATCCAACCAAACCAATTGGATCATTCTATAGCGAAGAAGAAGCCAAAAAACAAGAAGAAAAAGGTTTCACCTTCAAAGAAGATGCAGGCAGAGGCTACAGAAGAGTAGTACCAAGTCCAAAACCAATCGACATAATTGAGAAAAAAGCAGTTGAAAAACTCTACAATGATGGAATGATCGTAGTAGCAGCAGGTGGCGGCGGCATCCCAGTAATCAAAGAAAATGATAAACTAATCGGTGTTGACGCAGTAATCGACAAAGACTTCACATCTGCAAAAGTTGCTGAACTAGTAGGAGCAGACACACTTGTAATCCTCACAGCAGTAGAAAAAGTAGCCATCCACTTTGGTGAAGAAAACCAAGAATGGCTAGGCCACCTATCAGTAGAAGAAGCTGAAAAATACCTAGCAGACGGTGAATTTGCAGAAGGCTCAATGAAGCCAAAAATCGAAGCAGCCCTATCCTTCGTAAAATCAAAAGAAGGCGCAAAAGCACTAATCACATCTCTAGAAAAAGCCCTAGACGGCCTAAAAGGAGAAACAGGAACATATATCGGATAGAATGGTAGTTCAAATTTTTACTAAAGTATCAGTCCTTCCATCGATTTGATTTCATCAAATCGGGATAGGGCTTCAGTTAGCAAAATTTGAACGGTTCTCACAATTTTACAAGGACAAAGTCCGCAGGAAAATTGATGAGAAACCTTCCGTAATTTTTTACAATAGATGCGACGAATAGGAGCATTTATTGTAAAAAGATTACGTTCCCTTTGCAGGCAAAGTTTTTACGGTTTTCAAAATTTCTCAAGGTGCAAAGCACCGCAGTAGAAATTTATGAAAAACCTTCCGTAATTTTTTCATAAGAAGGCGACGAGTAGGAGTGTTCGTTGAAAAAGATTACGTTCCTTAATACAAAATAAAAATTTAATAATTACTGAAAAGGAAGGTAGGAACAAATCCCCCTTCCTTTTCTATTCTAGAAAAATTATCAATTTTTTAAAACAAATTTATTAATTTTTCTTTTAATGATTTAGTAAGAATAAACAAAACCCCATCTCGAAGGTATGTGAGAAATCTCTATAGTTTTGTATATAATATTTGTGCATCGGCAGATTATTATACAAGTGAAATATTGTGTTTTATATGAGGAATGCTTATAATAAAGACAAGTAAAACTAAAATGCTTTAGAAATAAGGGGGAATTATGGACAAAAACTACGAGAAAAAAAGAAATCTCTATTGCCTAGCAAGCCTACTTTTAATTGGCACAAGTATCTTGTTTTTCTTTCTTGGAGAAGACTTTACTCTTGGGTATGATTTTGAAAATACTTTTTTAAACCCAATAATATTGCCATTTAGTCTGTCCTTGTGGTTGTTTATTATAGGGGTTTTCCTTAGGAAAAAATATGACAACATGATTCTTCTTTTCCTAGTCATATTTGCGGCAGTCCATGTATTTTATATAAGAGTCGGGATTGGCTTTGACAAGACTTTTCTGGACTTTATCAAAGAATACCTCATGTTTTTGACATTTGGACTAATAAATTTATAAGTTAGTCTGAGTTTTTGTTAAATTTTAAGCTGGAAAAGGTCTAGGAGAAAATTGCCATAGGTATCCCAGAAAACTCCAACACCTATAGCAAAAAATTGAAAGTACCTATAGTAAAAAATTGTAAGTACCTATAGTAAAAAATTGTAAGTACCTATAGTAAAAAACTAACAAGAGAATAATACAAGATATAATAATAAAATATGAATAGAAAAAGGGAATATTTTACACCCACCACCTATATAATAGGTTTATAAAAAAACAAACTCGGGCAGGATATTCGAGTTTGTTTTTTGTTAGGAGATTTATTCTGTTGGGATTATTTACTTTTCATATTCTGCGAGGGTTTTTTCGGCTAACTTAATAAGTTCCTTGGATTCTTTGATTAGCTTCACAAGTTTATGTCTTACTTTAGCTACTCTTTGAGGAGCTATATCTAAGAGGAGCTCTGCTGCCTTTACCACAGTTTTATTCCTAGCTACGGCTTTTTTTAGGTTAAGAATAGTCTTGGCTGACAAGTGTTTTTTCTTGGTAGTTTTGACTTTTTCTTCATTTTTGGTACTTAGGATTTCAGAAAGTTTGGCATAAGATTGGCTATCTGTGTCTTTATTTTCTTTATAAGAATTCTTTTTTTGCCTAGCTATTTCATCTGCTATAGAGTCATCCAGATGTTTTTTAGCTAATTTCTTGGCTTTTTCGAGTTCTTCATTAACTTTTTCTATGGAATCAGCCTTAGAAACATCACTTTTAGCTTGGTCTTTTTCTTCCTTGCTAAGGTTTGGATTTACATCTATTTCCTTCTTTGCATCTTCTTTAGCATCTGCCAATTGTTCAGCAGCTAGTTTTTTTGATTTTTCTAAATTTTTATCGGCTAGAGCCTTTGCTTTTTTTAGCTCATCCTTAACTTTTTCTATAGAATCAGCCTTAGAAACCTCACTTTTAGCTTGGTCTTTTTCTTCCTTGCTAAGGTTTGGATTTACATCTATTTCCTTCTTTGCATCTTCTTTAGCATCTGCCAATTGTTCAGCAGCTAGTTTTTTTGATTTTTCTAAATTTTTATCGGCTAGAGCCTTTGCTTTTTTTAGCTCATCCTTAACTTTTTCTACAGAATCAGCCTTGGCAATCTCGTTTTTGGCATTGTCTTTTTCTTCCTTGCTAAGGTTTGGATTTTCGTCAATTTCCTTATTAGCATTTTCTTTAGACTTATTAAGAATTTTTGTATTGTTAGCTTCTAGCTTGCTGTTTAGGGATTTTATTTTTGATTCATTCTTTTTGATTTTTTTGTTTATTAATCCTATTTTAAATTCTAGTTCTTGGTTTTTATCTTCTTTGGATTCGAGGTCAGCTTTAAATTCTTTGTATTTTTTATTAATAGCTTTATAATCATCATCTGCCGCAAGTAATTTTTTTTCTGCTTTTTGGGAAGCCTGATCGGCTTCTTCCATCTTTTTATTATTCTCTTGCCAAGCCTTTAATTTTTCAGCTACGTCTTTTTTGAGCTTTTCATCATTTGGATTTTCTTTGAGTTTATTTTTGGCATCAAAATAGCTGTTAGCTAGTTCAGTCTTTAATTTACCTGCATTTGAATATTCCATCCTATATTTATCTAGCTCGTTACTTGTATTTACATAAGTATCGTATTTGGCGTCCCTATCTTTTTTTAATTCTTCAAATTCTTTTCTAAGGCTAGTGGTTTCTGCCATTTGTTCTTTTAACTTATTTATTTCATCGTTTTGTTTTTTGTTTTCTTCGTTTAGCTTATCAAGTTTTTCCTTATCATCAGTAATTTGTTGGTCAAGAGGTTTTTTGTTTTTGTCACCGTCTTCATTATCATCTACAGCAATTTCTTCATCTTCCTTGGATTTTAAAGCCTCAAGAGTTTTTCTTTGATTTTCTAGAACATTGATTTTTCTGCTATTATCTTTTATGATTGCTTTTTTTTCTTCGATTTGCTCAGAAATACCTTTGACTTTTTTTTCTTCTTCGCTTACTTCAGCTTTTTTCTGAAGGTACTTGGCATCGGCTTCTGCATAAGCCTTTTCATCGGCTTCCATTGCTTGCTTTTGGTCGTGTCTTTTTTTGATATCTTCATTTACTTTTTTATTCTGATCGGACCATTCGTAAGATTTGGCAGTCATTTTTGCTTTGATATCCTCATTTGTTGGGTCTTTTGCCAACGCTTCCTTCAAAGCCGCATATTCTTCGTATAAGGCTCCTCGCTTAGCGATACCCTCATTAACGAGATTATCTAATTTTTCCCATTCCTCATATTTTGGGGCATAAATATCGTATAATTTGTCTGCTTCTGCAGTTAAGACATCAAGTTCCTTATTTAATTTATTTAAATTTTCTAGACCTTTTTCTAGGTCGGAAACTTCTTTATCGATTTTTGTGTTCTCTTGCTCAAGTTTTTGAATATTTGCTTCTTTTTCTTCCATTTGTTGGTCGATGGTTTTTTCTTCTTCAGCATAGGCTATGTTGGTTTTTGAGTCTATGATGTAGGCTCCTCCGAGTACAAGACTTACTGACATAGCTAGGGCTACGATTTTTGTTTTTTTCATAAATTCTCCTTTTACTCTTAGATAAAGTAATGTATTGATAATAAGAATCATTATACATTATTTATCCGGGAATTTCAATAAATATTGATAATCCGGTTGTATTTTAAAAATTTTTAAAATTTACTGGATGTTTTGGATTATTTTCCTATTTATTAGTAACATCTCAAAGATATTGATAGGTTATATTAGGTTAGGAATTTGCTTTATGAAAGTTTGGGAAATTTAGATATTTAATGATAATCGGGTAAAAAACAGGTTTTATTCTCAAGCCAATATGTTATAATTAAAATATAAAGATTTTAGCAAGGCATAAAAACATGTCAGTTTTGTTGGAATTTTACTAGAATATGGAAAGGAGAGTCTATGGATAAGACACAATTAGCAAAAGAGATTGTTGCAAAAGTTGGGGGCAAGGATAATATTTCCTCCTACGAGCACTGCGCAACTAGGCTAAGGCTCATGCTTAAGGACTTTGACAAGGTTGATGATGAGGCAATTACAGACCTTGATGGAGTTCAGGGAACAAATACAGCCAATGGCCAATACCAGGTGATTTTAGGGCCTGGCAAGGTAAACCTAGTTACAGCTGAAGTTGGAAAAATCGTTGGTAACGGGGAGAGTGCCGTCAAGGAGGAGAAGGCAGAGGGAAATATCATCCAAAGGGGAGTAAAGACCCTGTCTGATATTTTCGTTCCAATCATTCCTGCTATCGTTGCTGCAGGTCTTTTGATGGGTATTAACAATATTTTGACCAGTCCCTTCTTTAATGGCAGGACTCAATCAATAGTTGAACTTTACCCACAAATAGCAGACTTGGCGGCCATGATAAATGTATTTTCATCTGCAGCTTTCGCATTTTTGCCAGTTTTAATAGGTTTTTCTGCAACTAGGAAATTTGGCGGCAATCCTTACCTAGGAGCAGCCATGGGTATGATCATGGTCCATCCAGAACTATTAAACGCCTATGCCCTAGGAACTACACCTGCAAGCGAAATTCCTGTTTGGAATGTACTTGGTTTTGCTATCCCAGCCGTTGGCTACCAGGGAACAGTTCTGCCTGTTCTTGCTGTGGCATGGATTTTATCAAAGATTGAAAATTTCCTCCACGACAGGACCCCAATCTGGCTTGATAACTTAACTACACCTTTGCTTGCGACTTTGATTACATCTATCATCACCTTCGCCCTAGTAGGCCCTGTGATGAGAAACGCAGGTGACGCTCTTACAGCAGGTATTACCTTTATTTACACTAAGCTTGGATTTTTGGGCGGGGCAATCTTTGGTCTACTTTATGCACCAATCACCCTTACAGGTATGCACCATTCCTTTATCCCAATTGAAACCCAGTTAATTGCAAACGAAGCCATTAGTGGTGGGTCTTTTATCTTCCCAACAGCTTCTATGAATAACGTGGCCCAGGGTGCGGCTGTACTTGCTGTTTTATTTACAACTAAGAACGAAAAAATGAAGTCAACTGCGGCAGCGTCTGGTATTTCTGCCCTACTTGGTATTACAGAACCTGCTATGTTTGGTATTACCCTTAGACTTAGGTATCCATTTATAGCAGCCATCATCGGCTCTGCCCTTGGTTCTGCCTATCTTGCCCTAAGACACGTTCTTGCAATTGCTCTCGGTGCGGCAGGTCTTCCTGGAATCATCTCAATCAGACCTGAATCCTGGCTAGACTTTATAATCGGCCTTGTAATTTCAATGGCTTCTGCCTGTATATTGCCCATAGTTTTCCAAAAGGGCAATATGTTTGCAGCCAAGGACGCTAAAGAAGAAAAGGCAAGTGGGCCCGATTCTCAAAAAATCGAGAAAAAGCCAAGCGGCAAGGTCACAATCCTAAACCCAGTTAAGGGGGAAGTTTGTAATATAGAAAAATCTGTTGATGGGACTTTTGCCTCAAAGATGATGGGCGATGGCCTTGCAATTAAGCCATCTGAAGGCAAACTCTATGCCCCAATGGATTCTAAGGTTGAATCAATTTTCCCAACAGGCCACGCTGTGACCCTTTCATCAAAAGAGGGTGTTAATATTCTAATTCACATAGGTGTTGATACTGTAAGTCTTGAAGGCAAGGGCTTTACAAAACACGTTAAAGACGGCGACGAGCTAAAGGCGGGCGATTTGCTAATCGAATTTGATCCAGAATATATCAAATCTCAAGGATTTTCTGACCAAACTATGGTGGTTGTCATGGATTCAGACGATATGGAAATCAACTTTGACCTTGGAAATAAGGACGCTAAAGAAAAGGTAATGGAAATTAAGAATGCTTGATAAAAAAACTTATCAAAATGCTATAGAAAAAAGGGAAAAAATGAAGGCGAATGTGGCGACTGACCCCTTTCTTTTGGATTTGCACGTCTATCCAGAAACAGGTTGGCTAAATGATCCCAACGGGCTTTGCTATTTTGCCGGGCTCTATCATTTCTATTTCCAATATTCTCCCCTTGATGCAAAAAGGGGAGATATTATCTGGGGCCATGTGAGTTCGCCAGATTTTATTTCTTATAAAAGGCAAGACCCCTTCATTTTTGCAGATTCTCCCCTAGATAAGGACGGGGCCTATTCTGGCTCTGCCTTTATCAAGGACGGGAAAATCAATTTCTTTTATACAGGAAACGTTAAGCACGAGGGATATTTTGACTATATCACAGCTGGCAGGGACCACAATACTATAAAAATCATCTCAGATGCTTATTCTTATGATGAGAAAATCCTAGTCATGGACCATGATGACTATCCATCTGATATGACCAGGCACATCAGGGACCCAAAAATCTACGAAAAAGATGGGGCCTATTATATGTTTTTAGGGGCCAGGAGCCTTTCCGATAAGGGCATGGTTTTGATTTTTAAATCCCAAGACCTTAAGAAATTTACCTACCATATGAGGGTGGAAACCCCTTATGACTTTGGCTATATGTGGGAGTGCCCGGATTATTTTGACCTAGACGGCCAAGGTATCTTAATATGCTGCCCACAGGGCCTTGAGAGCGAAGAATACACCTATCAAAATATCTACCAGGCAGGCTACTTTCCTCTAGATTTGGATTTGGAAAATAAGACCTACAAGCTGGGCGACTTTGTTGAATTAGACTACGGTTTTGATTTCTATGCCCCACAGACCTTTGAAGACCCAGAGGGGAGAAGAATTTTAATAGGTTGGATGGGGATGCCTGATGCAGCCTATACCAACCCTACCGATCACGACTGGCAACACGCCTTTACCATCCCAAGGGTCCTATCATTTGTAAATGGCAAGGTCTACCAAAAGCCCATAGGGGAATACCAAAAACTCAGGGAAAGTGAAATTTCCCTAGAAAAGGGAACATCCTACCAGGGAAAAGTTTTTGAGGCTGTGGCAGAAAATATTAGGGGAGATTTTTCGATAAATATCAGAAAAGACGTGACCCTCTCCTATGAAAATGGGATTTTGATCCTTGATATGGGCGATTCTTCTTATGGTCGAAAAACTAGAATGATTAAGATTTCTAAAATCGAAAAACTAGAGATTTTCTCAGACAAATCAAGCCTAGAAATTTTTATAAATGACGGAGAAAAGGTCATGACAACTAGGGTTTATTCTGAAAAATACGCCTTCAGTACAAATGATTTTGACTTTAAAATCCATCCCCTAAATCCAATCACTTTCGAATAAGGAAGTCAAATGCAAGTTAGGATAAAAAGTTTTGAAGACTTAACAAATCGTGAACTCTATGAAATTTTAAGGCTCAGAGTAGATATCTTTGTGGTAGACCAAGCTTGTCCCTATCCGGAAATAGACGGGAGGGACCTTGATGCCATCCATATTTATTTGGAAGATGCTGGCCAAATCCTTGCCTACGCTAGGGTCTATGAGGAAGACGGCGAGGTTCATCTGGGCAGGGTAATTGCCAAAAAAAGAAGAAAAGGCCACGGCAGCCTTATCCTAAAAGAGGCAATCAAAGTGGCAGAAAAATTTTACCAAGCCAAGCAAATCCACATCGAAGCCCAAACTTATGCCAAAAGTCTCTACGAAAAGGCAGGTTTTGTAAAAATATCCCAGCCATTTTTCCTAGATGGGATAGAACACGTGAAGATGGTTTTAGAAATAAAATAAGATTTAGGGAGCGTGCCTCCCTTTTAGTTTTGAAAAATTGGGTATAAGTAGAAGAGGTTAATTATGGAAACTTTTGTGAATGAATTTCACAACAAACACACATACATAAAAATAAATGATATAAAAAAGGTGAAAGTGGCTGATTTAGAGGCTTTGGCAAAGGATAAGCCATTGCAAATAGGACTTGATTCTGATCAGCTAGAAGTAATTGACCTATTAAAAAAAGCAGGCTTTATCCTCAAAAGAAAGTGCTATGAAGTAGAAGTGACTAGGGAAGATTTGAAAAATCCCCTAGGGACTAAAAAACTTGAAACAAAGCTAACAAGCAAGGGAGAAATGGCCTTTGAAAAGGCAAGTGAATTGATTTTTAAATACTACCAAAAAACTCATGAGGATGTAAGTCCTCTAACTGTTGGCCTTGAAAAATTCAAAGAAATCCTCCCGGATCAAGCTTTTTATTATGAAAAAGAAGGCCAAGTCCTAATGGCAGCCTTCCTAGAAAATGAAGAAATCGCCTACCTAGCAGGCTTTGAGGAAAAACTTGCAGATGACTTCTTTAATGACTTATTGATATATTTATTCGAAAACCACCAAGAAATCTTCTTCGAAGCCGACACCACAGACCCACTCGCCACAAAGCTTAAGAATAAATTTGTAGAAAAAACCAATCTTTCTTTCGATATCTATATAAAATATAAGTAACCAGACAATTCCTAAACTTTGAGGTCAAGTTTCTCTTTTATCGGGCAAAGATTTCTAATCAAGGGTTGCGTTAAGAAAACTGATTGTTTGAGCGTTAGCGAGTTATCAGTTTTTAGCAACCTGAAGATTAGAAATCAGTTGAAAGTTACGCTAATTTTTACAAGGCTATTCTCTCTACTAAAGAGGTTTGCCGATAGGCAAACTTCTGGTTTCGCACTCCGCATAAGGAGCAGTCGGGGGTGTAGCGTAAGGGGGTCTTAGGGGGAACCAGTGAGGGGGCATCTGCCGCCCCCTTGGGTTCCCCCTATGTACGGAGGGGTCATGTAAATGACCTAGATTATTTATAAGATGCAGTTAATCTCGGATTAACAAAAAAAGATAATAATCCTGGATTAATAGACTCACCTAGTGAAAGAAATGGTATTGCAAATGTATTTACAAAGTATAGACAAATTTTGACTAGCTCGTATAATATTAAAAAAGGAGCGAATTATGGCAAAAACAGCAAATCTTACAGTGAGGTTAGAACCAGAAATTAAAAAACAAGCAGAAGAAATTTTGGATAAGCTTGGCATTCCAGCATCAAGCGCTGTAGATATGTTTTATAGACAAGTAATCCTAAACAAAGGTCTACCATTTGAAGCCAAATTACCTGATAATATATTTGAAGATTTCTCAACAATATCAAAAGATCAATTAAAGAAGCTCATAGATAAGGCTTTGAACGATAATACAGAAGCTGAGGAAGCTAGCCTTGCTTTTAAATCTATCTATGAGGACCTTAGATGAACTACAAAGTTTATATTAGGAAAGATGCAAAAAAAGATATAGCTGACATTTTTCATTATATAAAATATACTTTACAATCTCCAGATGCAGCGATGAACATAGTCGAAAAAATAGAAGAATCCATAATGGGTTTAAATTTCATGCCTGAAAGATTTGAAATGTTAGGCTTGGAAGGTTCAAACTATAAAAATATCAGGAAATTAATTGTTAAAAATTATATAATTGTATATAAAGTTATAAAAAAAGAATGCAGGGTAGATGTTCTTCGTGTTTTCTACTCAAAAAGAAATATAAGTAGTATTTAAGAAAGGGAATTTTCCCCTTTTTTACTTTAGAAAATTTTGGGTATAAATACATAAGGAATGTTTTTGAAACTTTAATTAATGATTTAAATTACACTTACTTAAAATAATAAAAAGGAGAATTTATGGCAACAGTTAGTACTGGGATATTTGGTGACTCTAATACCTTTAACTTAAAAGAAATTAAAATTGAAAAAGTAAGAAGTGAGGTTTTAGATTTTTTTGTAGCAGGTGAAGAGATTGTGTCAGCCTTTGAAACAATCAGAGACCAGGTTGTCTTTACTAATAAGAGGATTTTGGTTGTGAACGTCCAAGGCATTACTGGCAAAAAAAGAGCCTATCTTTCCTATCCATATTCTAAAATCCAATATTTCGGTATAGAAACTGCTGGGGTTTTGGATATTGATAGCGAGTTAATTCTTGCTTTTAATGACGGAACTAGCCTAAGTTTTGACTTTAAGACAAATGTTGATATAGTAGGAGTTTCAAGGACGATTTCAGAATACGTCCTATAAAACAGAAACGAGGAAGATTATGTATCCATACGGATTTTACTTTGATAGAACATACTTTTTAGTCTTGATAGGCCTTGTGATTTCAATGCTTGCCCAGGCTAATATCACTTCAAAATTTAATAAGTATAAAAAAATTAGGTCTAAACGAGGATTGACTGGGGCTCAGGCTGCCCAGATGGTGCTTGATTACAATAATTACAGGGATATTTCTATCAAGAGGGTCGGTGGGTCCTTGTCAGATTATTTCAATCCTGTGACCAAGGAAGTCGCCCTTTCTGCTACTTCTTTTGAGGATAGTTCGATAGCATCCTTGGCTGTGGCTCTCCATGAAATTGGACACGTTATCCAATTTAAGGAAGGTTATATCCCTCTAAGGGTCAAATCTTTTATAGTACCTGCAGTTAATTTTGGGTCTAGATTATCCTTCCCAATCCTTTTGGCAGGGGTGTTTTTATCCCAACAAAAATTAATAAGTATAGGTCTTGCCCTATTTTCCCTTACCCTTTTATTTCAAATCATAACCCTACCTGTGGAATTTGACGCATCTAGGCGTGCGATTATCGCTTTGGAAAGAACTAGAATCTTAGATGAAAGTGAAATCCCAGGAGCTAAGGATATGCTAGGATCAGCCGCCCTTACCTATGTGGCAGCCACCCTTGCCACTGCCCTCCAATTGTTAAGGCTCTTTATATTGTTTGGTAATAGGAATAGGAGAGATTAGGGGTTGCTAAGAAGGATTCGCTTTTAGTGGGTAAAAAGCAAGTTGCTTTGAGGAAAAAATTGGAAATGAAAGTCACTCTAAAATTTTTTTAAAGGGAAATATATAGTTTAGTTTTTTTGGGGATTTGCCCTTTAAAACAAATTCTTATTGTAAATCCCGACTAAACTAGTATAATTTATTTAGGAAGCTAGGCTTCCTTTATTTTACAGATAATGGTCAGAGATAGTCAGTAAGCTTTGACCTAAAAATAGAGAAAGACAGGAGATTATGGCAGGTTTAACTAATCAAATAGAAAGATTTTTGAAGCTCATGCTTGAAGATAGCGTGGACGGGGCCTTGGAAATCGGTAGGAATGAGTTGGCGAGCCAGTTTGATTGTTCGCCAAGTCAGATAAACTACGTGCTTTCAACCAGGTTTACCCCTCACAATGGCTATTTAATTGAGAGCAAGCGTGGTGGTAATGGCTTTATCAAGATAATTACCATTGTCGAAGAAGACGATTATGTTTCCTATTTACTTAGGAATTTGCCCAAGGAAATGAGCCAATCAAGGGCCAATAATCTCTTTAGAGACCTTTACGAAAGACAATATTTCAACAAAAATGAATACTTGATGGCAAGGTATGCGACAAGCGATAAGACCCTGGCAGATATAGAAGCTAAGGGGAGAAACACAGTGAGGTCGTCTATTGTTAAGAGCCTGCTTTTGAGTATTCTGGCGAGGAGTTAAGATGAAATGTGATAAATGCGGCAAGGAAGCCAGCGTGAGCCTGAAGGTGATTTTTAATGGTAATAGCCACAACATCCACCTTTGCTCAGATTGTATAAAAAAATATTCGAATATTCCAGAGGACGTTGATCCAAGCAAGGTCAGCGCAGAAAATATTTCCTTTAATCCTAAGGATTTGGAAGGGATTTTGCAAAAATTCATCCCAAGTCTAGAGGAAGTTATAGATGGATTTTACGAATATAAATACAACCAAGCCAACAAGGACTTATCTTTTATCTTGAATGTGGAGGAGAAAGCTTGCCCATATTGTGGCAACCTCCAGTCAAATATTAGAAATGGAGTCTTTGGTTGTGCCTACTGCTATAAGCTCGATAAGGATTTGACAGATAAGGTCTTAAAGACCTACAACAACCTAAGCGAGTACAAGGGATCCTACCCAAGGGCAGAAAGAGAATTTAAGGAAGTTGCAGATGAGATAAAAGTCCTATCTCAAAGGCTAAATGAATCTGTAGAAACAGAGGACTATGAGTTGGCAGCTGACCTTAAGGAAAAAATTGACAAACTAAATATGCAGGTGAAAAATTGATAGATTATGCAAAAGACGTCCTAATCTCTACTAACCTATCTATAAGACGAAATATAAAAGGCTATGATTTTCCAACAACTATGACCTTTGACGAAAGTCTTGTAATAATGGATATGGTGAAAAATATTTTTGGGGACAGGTTGGTTCTACTTACTGATTTGGATGACGAAACTATTGACAAATTGATTGGCGAAATGGTTTTAAGTCCTGATGTGACTACTAAACTTGCCCAGGTTGGTCTTATTTTTGAAGGAGATACCACCTTGGTAATTAACGATAGGGACCACCTTTCTATAAATATTTCAAACTTCGGCTTGGATTTGCTTGGCGCTTACAAAAAGGCAGTCGAAATTGAAAAAATCCTTGACAGCCATTTGGATTTTGCCTTTTCTAGCGAATACGGTTATCTAACAAGTGGGGCGAGAAATGCAGGCACAGGACTTGAAATTTGGATGGAACTCTTTCTCTTTGCCCTAATTGATAACCCAAAAACCTACGCAGGTTTTGAGCAGGCCATGGTTTATGGGGGACTTTACCCACAGAAATTTGTGCCAAAGGGATTGAAATCATACGCAGATGACCTATATCTGCTAAAAAATTATGGCAATTATAGGCAAAAACCAGAAGCCTACCTAAGGAAGGTAGAAAAGAACCTTGAAACCCTCGTCAAAAACGAAAAGAGGTTCAGGAGAGATTACAGGATTATAAATAATATAGATGATAGGGAAATCGAAGAAGAGATAGATTTGATAGAAAAAAGCTTGGAAACAGGCCTAGTTAAGAGTTTGGATAAGATGATGAAGGCCCTTTACAGGCTCAAAAAATACCAGCTTTTAGGTTTTAAGGTAAGCTTATCCGAAGAAGAAATTAAGGATTTGATTAAAAACCTATCTTCACACAAGTATAAGGAAAATTTCGATGCCGAAAGGTACGAATATTTGATGAAAGAAATGGGGGAAAGCCATGGAAAATAATAGATTAAATAAATTGACCCAGCAGGCCAGGCGTGAGTCCTATAGTCTAAACCACGACTATATTGGCACCGAGCACCTCCTCCTTGCCCTCATGAAAACAGGGTCAGGGGCGAGTAAGGCCTTGGAGGCAGCAGGGGCAAACTATGAGCTTTTGAGGTCAATTGTCATAAATAATATTGGCAGGGGCACAGCTGTAAGACCTGCCACTGAATATAGCAAAAAAGTAAGAAAAATTTTAGAAACTGCGAGATTTTATGCCAACAACAGGCGTGCATTAGCAACCAGCGAAGAAGACGTCCTTCTAGCTATTATCAATGATGAAGATTCCTTTACCAACATTATGTTTTTGCTCTCAGGAGTAGAAAAGGAGACAATAAAAAAACAACTCCTATCTATGGTTAGGGCAGAAAAGTCAGAGGGAACAGGAAATTCTAAATTTAGTGAAAATATCACAAATTATTGCACCAACCTCAACGACCTAGCCAAGGCGGGAAAAATTGACCCGGTAATTGGCAGGGAAGATGAAATAAAAAGGATAATCCAAATCCTAATGAGGAGGACAAAAAATAACCCAATCCTAATCGGTGAACCAGGTGTGGGCAAAACTGCCATAGCAGAAGGCCTAGCGAGTGAGATCGTCAAAGGCAAACTTCCTGCTATAATGAAGGATAAAACCATCCTAAGCCTTGACCTTGCATCAATGATAGCTGGCACCAAGTATAGGGGTGATTTTGAAGACAGGCTTAAGAAATTATTCGAAGAAGCAGGTAGCCGTGATGATTTGATTTTATTTATAGATGAGTTTCACATGGTCCTAGGCGCTGGCGCTTCCGAAGGTTCTATGGATGCAGCCAACATCCTAAAGCCAATTTTAGCCAAGGGTGATTTGCAGGTAATTGGGGCTACAACCATTGACGAATACAGAAAACACGTAGAAAAGGATTCTGCCCTTGCCCGTCGTATGCAGGAAGTAATGGTCGATGAGCCAAGCCTTGAAGATTCTAAAAATATCATCAAAGGCCTAAAGTCCATGTACGAAGACCACCACAAGGTAAAAATTACAGACGAAGCGATAAATGCGGCTGTTGACCTATCAGACAGGTATATCACCGATAGGTTTTTGCCAGATAAGGCGATTGACCTAATTGATGAAGCAGCTTCGAAGCTAAGGATTTTGGCCTTTGACGATGAGGAAAAAAAGTCAGATACCAATGAGGATATACTTGAAAATCTAAAGGTAGAAAAAGACCAGGCAGTCCTTGACCAGGATTTTGAAAAGGCTGCCAAGCTCCGTGACATTATAAATCAAAAGAAGTTTGACCTTGAAGAAGAAAAAGAAGATGAAAACGAAGCCTATAAGCTTGCTATATCCTATGATGACATAGCAAATATAGTCGCTTCTTGGTCCAAGGTCCCAGTTGAAAGGCTAACTGAAGATGAAAAGGCAAAATATGCCAAACTTGATACTAATTTAGCTGGCACAGTTATAGGCCAAAATGACGCTATCAAGTCTGTCGCCCATGCTATCAAAAGGGCGAGGGTGGGACTTAAAGACCCTAAAAAACCAATAGGTTCCTTTATTTTTGTAGGACCAACAGGTGTGGGAAAGACCTACCTTGCAAAAAGTCTGGCAAAGGCTCTTTTTGGCTCAGAAGACAAGCTAATTAGGATGGATATGAGTGAATATATGGAAAAATTTGCTGTAAGTCGTTTGGTAGGATCCCCTCCAGGCTATGTAGGTTATGAGGAAGGTGGCCAACTTACAGAAGCAGTAAGGACAAATCCTTATTCGGTAATTCTCTTTGATGAAATCGAAAAGGCCCACCCAGACGTCTTCAATCTTCTTTTACAAATCCTAGATGACGGAAGGCTCACAGATGGTCAGGGCAGGACAGTTGACTTTAAAAACACCATCATAATCATGACTTCAAATGTTGGTGTATCAAGCCTTGCAAAGGCAAGTTCAATCGGTTTTGACCTGGCAGAAGATAAGGAAGAATCCGACAACGAACGCAATAAGGAAATAATTACTAAGGCTATAAAGGATTCCTTTGCGCCAGAATTTTTAAACAGACTTGATGAGACAATCATGTTCAATTCCCTAAGCCAAGCTGATATCAAGGAAATAACTGGCCTAATGCTTGAAAAAACCAGGGAAAGATTAAAGGAAATCGGCATAGAAATCGCCTTTGACGATAGGGTTGTAAACTTACTAGCCAAGGAAGGTTTCAACTCCGAATACGGAGCAAGACCACTAGAACGCCACATCACAAAGATGATAGACGATAGGCTAGCAGAAGATATTCTTGATAATAAGCTTGATAAGGAAATGACTATTAGGCTTTACGTTCAAAACGATAGGTTGTGCTTTAGGAATATTACTAAATCTAAGAAAGCTTCTAAAGAAGCTAGGCAAGAAGCGAAAGCATAATACAGATTAAACTGGGTTGAGAAATCAACCTGGTTTTTTTATCCAAGATTAATGGTAGTAAAAACTTTTACTAAAGCATCAGACCTTCCATCGATTTGATTTCATCAAATCGGGATAGGGCTTCAGTTGGCAAAGTTTTTACGGTTTTCAAAATTTCTCAAGGTGCAAAGCACCGCAGTAGAAATTTATGAAAAACCTTATGTAATTTTGAGCTAGCCCGTCCGGCTCGTGGAGGACCGATGCGACGAATAGGAGCATTTATTCTAAAAAGATTACGTTCCTTAGATATTTAATTTTTAATTTTATATAATCTTATGAATGTTATATAATCTACAGTTGAATCTTCGTATCTGGGAGAACCCCAAGGGGGCTTTCCGCACGCCCCCTCATCGGGTTCTCCCAGGCCCTCTTCCCGTTACACCCCACAAGCGGCTCCTGCGGAGGGCGAAAGCTGAAGCTTGCCTTTTCGGCAAGCTTTTTTTGGTAGGGATTAATTCTTCGTTTATAGTTGCTTATATTTTGGATTTTTAAAATCACAAGCCTCCAAAAAATTGCAATCTAGTCTGACTTTTATTTGCTATTATGATTTTCTCATAGTAGTTACAGAAATTTACTTGTAAACGTGCGTCAGCGCAATTTTTTGACGGAGTCTTGAGATTTTAAAATACCAAGTAAATGAGATAAGATGCTAATTTTTAGTAGTTTTAAGATAATTTTATTATATAAGATAAAATAAAACCTCGAGTGATCGTTTGAAAAACTACCCTCGCTTCGAGCGAAGTCGAGAAGTCTCTGGCCGTTTTTATATTTTTTATATGGTAAAGGCGTCTGGATTTTCTTGGTTTTGGCTTTTTTGTAGTTATGTTAATGCGAATAATTTGCGAATAATTTATGAATAAAAACGCTTTAGGAAATGAAAAATATATGGGTATAAAGTCCTTTAGTTCGATATTACCACATCTAGAAATCTACTAAACTAAAAAAAGGAAATTAATATATATACAAAAATCTTTGACCTGGATGAATAATGGAGGTAGAGTTGAAAATATTTTAAAAAAATATACATAAGAAAAGGAAGGTTAGTATGAAAAACAAAAAACTTTATTCATCCCTAATGGCTTTGGCTTTGGTTCTTAGTCTTTCGGCTTGTGGATCTAATTCAGATTCTACAAACGATGCGGGAAGTAAAACAAGTGGACAAGAAGAAAACAAAGGGGCGCAACCTTTAAATGATGGTCAAAAAGAAAATCTTGATGATTTTGAGAAGCAAACAGCTGATGATACCATCGTTTTGGGTGTAAGTACTATTAATGGAGACTTCATCCAAGGTTACAATAATGACGCCAACGATGTAAATGCTAGAAGATTTATGGGTATTGAAGGAAACAACGGCTATTCTTGCTATGTAATTGATGAGTTTGGTAAGTTTCAAGCAAATACTGCAGCTCTCGATAAAGAGCCAGAAGTTATTATGAATAAAGATGGGTCTAGAACTACTAAATTTACCATCAAAAAAGATTTGAAATGGTCAGATGGTAAGCCTATTACAGCTGATGATTATCTTTTTGGAATCCTGCTAGAATCTGATAAGGATTTTAATACACTTACTGGATCTTTAAATGTAGGTGCGGATTCTTTAAAGGGTTACGAGGTCTTTAAGAAGGGGGATACAGATTCGTTTGAAGGTCTTGATAAGATTGATGACTATACTTTCTCTCTTACAGTCGATGCATCTCAATTGCCATACTTTGAAGTCCAAGCCCTATCAAATGCAGGTCCTACTCCACTTCATTATATTGGAGAAAATCTAGGGCTAGCAAAAGATGGCAAGAAACTTGTTGTTAAAGATGGTTATCAGGTGACAGACAAAGATAAGGAAAATTACAAAAAATCTATAGATAATCAAATTGCCCTCCTAAAAGAAAACTTTGACAAAGACAACGAAGGAGAGGATAAGGAAAGCGAAGATTACAAAAAAGCTAAGGAAGAATTAGACAAAAAAGTAAAAGATTTAGAAGCTCGCAAAAACGGTGATGTGGATCCAACAAGACTTCTAATTGAAGAAGCTATGATAAAAGAAACTAGTGATTATAGGTTTAATCCTGCTGTGACTTGTGGACCATATAAGTTTAACAAATTTGAAAATAACATGGTGGTTCTTGACCTTAACGAGAATTACCAAGGTAATTTCAAGGGCCAAAAAGCTACTATTCCTCACATAATCATCCAATTGGTAAATAAAAATATAGGCCCAGACCTCCTAGAAAATGGCGACATCGATATTTGGGAAGGAGAAACTGATGGTGCAAAAATTGACCAACTCAAAAAAGCTGAAGAAGCAGGAAAAATCCAATTATCTTCTTATGAAAGAAATGGTTATGGAAATATAATCTTTTTAACAGACAGGGGAGCCACTAAATACAAGGAAGTAAGACAAGCTATAGCAAGCCTAATGGATAGAAATGAATTTGTCCAATCCTTTCTAGGTGGTTATGGTGTGGTGACAAATGGTATGTACGGCCAAAGCCAATGGATGTATAAGGAAAGAGGGGCCGACCTACAAGAAAAACTTACAAACTGGGTTTTAAATATTGATAAGGCAAATGACTTATTAGACAAGACTCCTTATAAGTTTGAAAAAGATGGCAAAACTCCATGGGATAAGGCGAAGGCTCTTGATGAATTTAACAAAAACCAAGAAGGCTTTGACTATTATAGGTATGATGATAAGGGAAATAAGCTTGTTGTCAACCAATATGGAGCAGAACAATCTCCAATCACAAGCCTAATATCAAACCAACTCCCTCCAAATGCAAAACAAGCAGGTATGGAATATAATGTCACAGCCGGTTCCTTCTCAACCCTAATGGATTATTTAAGTTTCCCAAAAGAAAATGCACAATATACTGCTTTTTCAATGGCTTCAGACTTTTCAACTCCATTTGACCCATGGTTCTACTATTCATCTCAAGGACCATTCAACAGAAGCAAGGTAAAAGATCCAAAGGCTGATGAAGTTACAGCAAACTTAAGAAAAACAGACCCATCTGACAAAGAAGGTTACTTAGATAAATGGGAAGAATTCCAAAAATGGTATAATGACTACCTACCAGAAATCCCACTATATTCAAATGTATTCCACACAGGATATTCAAACAGGATTAAAGGCTTCGACTTAATTACACCAGTATGGCAAGCCTGCGACCAAATAAACGCAATGACTCTTGAAAAATAAAATTACAAAAGGCGAGGTTTTAGGATTGTTAAAGCAATTCTTTCTATCGCCTTTTTTCTATGATGGGGCTTTTCCATCCTCACCTCGCTTCGACCGTAGTGGAGAAGTCTCTTGCCACTCTTATATAATCAATATGGTAAAGGCGTATAATAAAATAAAAAATAGAAGAATTCCTTTTTAAATTGTTATATCCTATCTCAAATTTTGGGTAAGATAATAAAAAAGAGGTGATTTTTTTGAGTAATATTTTAGATGAAATTTTTAGGGAAATAGATTCTCGTTTTGACGAGATGGTTACTTGTCGTAGGCATATCCACCAAAATGCTGAGCTTTCTTTTAAGGAAGTGGAGACTGCTGATTTTGTTGAGGGTTTTTATAAGGATAAGGATGTAGAAATCACAAGCCACATGGGTGGCAATGGCCTTAGGGTGGTGATTGATACTGGTAAGCCTGGCAAGACTATTGGTCTTAGGGCTGATTTTGATGCCCTTCCTATCAAGGAGGAAACTGGACTCTCCTTTGCTTCTAAAAACGAGGGTGTCATGCACGCTTGTGGCCACGATGCCCACACAGCTTATCTAATGGTTCTTGGAGATATACTTCGTGAGAAAAAAGATAAACTTGCTGGCAAGATTGTTCTTATCCACCAACACGCCGAGGAAGTCCCACCTGGAGGTGCCAAGGGGATGATTGAGGCTGGAGTCCTAGATGGGGTCGATAATGTTTTTGGTATCCACGTTATGTCCGCCATGGATTGTGGAACTATCCAATACCACAAGGGCAACACCCAGACGGGCAGGGCCATGTTTAAGATAAAATTCCAAGGTAAGGGTGGCCACGGGTCTATGCCTCACTTGTCAAACGACTCAATTGTCGCCGCAAGTCATTTTGTAACAGCAGTTCAAACTGTTGTCAGCCGTAGACTTTCTCCTTATGAAGTTGGAGTTGTAACTATTGGCTCATTTGATGGTAAGGGAACATTTAACATCATAAAGGATTCTGTAACTGTTGAAGGTGATGTTAGGGCCATGGCAGATGAGACTAAAAAAACAATCGAAGAAGAAATCAAGACCATAGCCAAGGGAATTGGGGAAACTTTTAAGCTTGGTGTTGAGATTGAATATACTGATGATTATCCAGTTTTATACAATGACCCTGAGATGACCCAGCTGGTTGTGGATGCTGTTAAAGATGCCAATATCAAGGAAGTTACAGGTATAATTGATTGTGGTCCTCAGCCACCATCTGAGGATTTTTCCTACTATGCAAAAGAAAGGCCATCTTGCTTTTTCTATGTAGGTGCAAAAAAGGAAGACGCTCCATATCCACACCACCACCCAAAATTCGACATCAGAGAAGATGCCATGAAAATCTGTGCCAAGGCCATGGCGGCTGTTGTTGTAAAATATTTGGGAGAATAATAAAAAATATTTAAGTTATTGAATGCTGAATTTTACGCGACAGGACGTATAATGAAATTACAAGAAGGAAATATGTTCATTTGGAACGCAAAAAAGGGGCTGTTGCAAAAGTCCTAATATAGAAAAAAGACGAGGAAACTAAACA
>NZ_CAUPFR010000020.1:0-20523 GCF_963510575.1 uncultured Anaerococcus sp.
CTCTTTATTTCGTCTACGTTTGCTGTGTCTAAGAAAAATTTCATTGTTGCTCCTTTTGTTTTATTCTCTAAAGTCTTTTTATCCTGTAAATAGTTTGAGATTTAAACTCTTCACCTTTTTTCAGAATAACATTTCCGAATCCTTTATGATTTATCGCATCAGGAAGATTTTGCGCTTCAATTGCAATACCCTTATGTTTAAAAAGCTTCATTGAAGATTTCACATCAATTTTATTTAAACTATATATTATTACTGAATCCCTATCTGTAAACATGTCTAGCTTTAAGACATCATTTTTCAGACTCAGGCTTATCTTATTATCTCTATTTAAAACAAATGTTGTATCTAAACCGCCATTTTTTGTAATTTCTGGATTTTCTGACATTAAGACATCCCCTAATAATCTATAGCTTGAAAAATCTAGTTCTGTTGACTTTATATCAATTTTTTTACCAGTTGGTAAGCATCCCTTATCTGTCTCTAATATATAATTAGAATCTAGCTTTAGATAATGATTGGTAATTAAGCTTTTTTCTCCATTTAGGTTGAAATAAACATGGTTAGTCGGATTATAAATTGTATCAGCATCAGATTTAGCCCAATAATCTATAATCCACTTTTCATCATTTGTAAAAGTATGGCTTACACAAGCCTTTAAATTTCCTGGATAATAATTTTCACCTTCCTTATCAAGCAGGTTGAAATTTATCCTAAGATAATCAAGACCTTCTTCTATATCAAATTCCCAATTTCTAAGGTCAAACCCCCATCACCACCATGTAAGTGATTAGAACCTTCATTATTATCTAAGGCATAGACAGTACCATTTAATTTGAAGCTAGAATTTCCAATTCTACCTCCCATTCTTCCGATACTAGCCCCCAAAAAATAGGATCTATTGGCTAAAAGTTGATCTATTGAATCATAAGATAATATAATATTACCTATTCCATATAAGTTAAATTCATTTAACCTTGCACCTAAAGACCAGAATGACAAATAGGTTTCAGAATCGTTATATAGTTTTATTTCAAATACTTCCTCACCTTGATAATGGCCGATTACTTTCTTTGTAAATTTCATAATAGCGCCTTAGAGGTTAGAAAGTCCCTTGGATATTTCCTTTGTATTTGGATATACCTCTTTATACACTTGATAATATTTATTATATATAGCAACATTCTCAATATTTGGCTTATAACTTTCCTTGTATTTAACAAATTCCTTGGCGCAGGTATCAAAATCATCATAATAACCTGCTCCAACCGCTGCTAACATGGCTGCTCCTGTGGGTGGGCCGTTTTCAATTTCTAAAGTAATAATATTTTTATTGAAAATGTCAGCCTGCATTTGTAACCAAATCTTATTCTTAGCACCGCCGCCTACAGATACCATTGTATCTACAGTCTTTCCTTCATCTTCATCGATTATTTCCAAACTATCTTTTAAGGAATAAGTAATTCCCTCAAGAGTAGCCCTTACAAAGTTTTCTAACTTGTGAGAAATATCCATTCCTACAAAAGCTCCCCTAATATTACTATCATTGTAAGGTGTTCTTTCTCCTTGGATATATGGGGTAAATATTAGACCATTAGAACCAGGGCTTACATTTTCTATACCCTCAAGAAACTGTTCATATGAAAGATCCTTAGCAAAGGTAGATTTTAGCCAATCAAGGCTCTTACCTGCTGCTAGGGTAACACCCATGGAATAAAATGTATTAGGTATTGCCGCATTAAAAGTATGAAGCTTACCATCTTCTGTACCTGTAATTTTTTCTTTATTTGTAAGAATTACCCCAGATGTACCTACACTTATCATTCCTCTTTCGTTATCAATTATTCCAGCACCTATCGCACTCGCAGCGTTATCTGCTGCTCCAGCGTAGACTTTAACTTTAGATTTTATGCCAAGTTCTTCACATACCTTATCTAGAATATCTCCTGTATAACTAATGGATTCTACAAGGTCAGGTAGGTAAGAGTATTCTATTTTAAATTTATCTGCAATTTCTTTTGACCATTGTTTGTTTTCAACATCTAACAATAGGGTACCAGCAGCATCGGAAAGGTCCATGTGGTAATTGCCAGTAAGATATAATCTTAGATAATCTTTTGGTAGGAGAATATGTCTTGTCTTCTCCCAAATATCAGGTTCATTTTCCATAACCCAGAGGATTTTTGGTAGAGTAAATCCTTCTAAGGCTATATTTTTACTTATAGATAGTATCTCATCGCCAAACTCATTCATAATTTTATGACATTGGTCGGTTGTACGAACATCGTTCCATAAAATAGCATTTCTTAAAACTTGACCATTTTCGTCTAAAAGAACCAAACTATGCATTTGTCCAGAAAAACTTATAGCATCTAGGTTTTCAGAAAAATCTTTTATTTTTTCAGATAAAGATTTTATCACATCATTAAAAGCACTAATCCATTCTTTAGGATCTTGTTCGCTGTAACCCTTAGCAGGAATAATAAGATCGTATTGGCTTTCGCTCGAGTCTATCAAATTTCCTTCTATAGTATAAATCGAACCTTTTAAGGAGCTTGTTCCCAAATCTATTCCTAATAAATATTTCATTTTCATTCTAAATTTCTATGATGTTTTGACATCTCATTTTCAGTAATATCACTATTTTTAAGCAATTCCATGATTATTAAATCATACATTATTAGAAGACATTGCTCGAATAAATTACCCATAGGTTGAATAGACTCAACAACCTCCGCGTCTCCTAAATATACAGAAGCTGGTAAAAATAAGGTATGATCACAAGTTTTAGCTGCCTTTCCATTAGGATTTCCAGTTACTACAACTGTGTTTGCTTTATGCTCTTTAGCTTTTTCTATCACATAATTTATATGACCTATATTTCCACTCCCATTTGTAGCTATGAGTAAATCACCTTCTTCTATAGAAGGAGTTGTGTCGTCCCATATCCAATAAGAATTATAACCCAAATGCATCAATCTCATCGTAAACGCCCTGGTAGATAAGCCCTCTCTACCAACACCTATCAATATTATTTTATTAGCTTCATTGATATATTCTATAAATTTGCTTACATCATTATAATCTAATTTTGAAAATACAGATTCTATTTCTGATACAACTATATTAGCATTTTTTTTAACATCCATTACCATTTTATCCCTCAAAAACATCATTCAAATATTCCATAGTTTTTTTCATACCAGCTAGAACATTCTCATCTTTATCTTCATAAATAGGAACAACCTCTAAAAATTGATAAAGATTTTCCAATTCCTTAATGGCATTACTCTTATCAATCTTATCTTTTGTCACAATCCCATCTTTTGTGAAATCCCAATGTCTATCCCAGTTTCCATCAGTTTGTTGAATATGAACAGCACCTATGTTATTCTTGCATTTATCAAGCCATTCTATCATATCAGCATATTCGCCATAAAGTGGTTTAAATACAGCATGTCCCCAATCTATTAGAAGTTTTATAGGAATATAACTAACCCTATTTATATCCTCTATAAAATTATTTGCCTCATCTGGTGTACTTGGAAATTCTGTTTCTAAAGGAGTACATTCTACATGTATTTCTCTTATTCCTTTTTCTTTAGCATACCTACTGATTTCAGTTAAATTATTTAACGTTTCTTCATATATATATGCTCTTCGTTCTTTATCATATGCATCCCTATTACTCAAACTTCCCAATGGTGAACCAATGATATCTGTTCCTAATTCAATAGCTGTATCAATAGCTCTTTTAAAATACTCAACTGCTATTTTACGCTGTATTTTTAATGGCGCTAAAAGTTGTGGATAACAATATGCTGATGATCCAGCAAAATATCCATGTATTTTGATATTCTTTGTCTTAAACGCCTCCTTATATTCTCTAGCAAATTCATTTCTTTGACTATCCGGCCACCATGGATCAACTTGATCCCATGTGAATTGCACATCGCTTGTATTTAATTCATCTTTTATAACACTGGCTAATATTTCTGGTTCAACCCATCTTTTAATAGCAAATGACAAATTTAAACCTAGCTTCATTATTTACTCTCCTTATCTTTATCGATTTCTTTTTTAACATATTGATTCAATTCTCTTCTGTCTTTTATTATCTCTGATATAGAGCTAAAAGATAGAGCTAAAACCACTACAATTCCACTTACTGCTGATTGCCAATATACATTTACACCTAATAAAACTATTAAGTTCTGTATTAAGCTAATAATTGAAGCTCCTAATAGAGAACCAACAGGATTTCCGATTCCCCCCGTCAAAGAAATTCCACCCAAAACAGATGAAGCTATAGAATTAGTTGCCCAAGCCCCACCTATATTTGATTGTGCTGATCCAAGTCTTGCAACATATAAAATTCCCGCTAATGATGATATTGCTCCGACCACGATATATAGATTCACTCTTATTTTATCAACATCTATTCCAATAATCTTTGAAGATTCTCTACTATTACCTATTGCATATACATATCTTCCAAATTTAGTTTTCTTCACTACAACAACACATATTATAGTTACAACTGTAGCTATCAAAAAAGGAGTAGGTATATTAATAAAATTCGATTTGCCTAAAAACTGTATTTTTTCTGGAATATTAGATATTGCTTTTCCTTTTGTTAAAACTAATGTTATTCCACTATAAAAGCCAGACATACCAATAGTAGCTACCATAGAATTTAATCTCAATTTAGTGATTATCAAACCATTTAACGTTCCACATATTACTCCAAAGCCAATTCCTACTACTAAAGCCAAGTAAGGATTAATGTTATATTTTGTCATTATCAAAGCTGACAAAACTCCACATAAAGAGGAAATTGATCCAACAGATAAATCTATATCTCCTGTCAATAAAACAAGTGATTGCGCTACAGAGACCATTCCTATAAATGCCAAATCCCTTAATAACGCCTGTATGTTATATATATTAAAAAAATATGGTGTTGCAACAGCTGCAACAATAAGCATAATTAATAATACAATAATACTTTTTGCAATTGTTCCTCCAATAAATGATTTCAAAGATTGATTACTTATTTTGTTCATAGTTTCTTACCTCATAACCCAAGATAGCCTTCATTAATTTTTCCCTCTCAAAAGGCTTATCAAATTGACTAACAATCTCTCCGTCATGTAATGTAATAATTCTATTAGAACATTTAATCAACTCATCCATTTCAGAAGAAATTATTATAATCGAAATTCCTTTTTCTGCTAGTCCTTTCATCAACTTATAAATCTCTGTTTTTGTCCCTATATCAATTCCTTTAGTAGGTTCATCAAAAATAAGTACTTTTGGATTAGTATACATACTTCTTCCAATTATGACCTTTTGCTGATTTCCCCCACTTAAATAACTAATTATAGATTCTTTACTAGCCGTTTTAATATTATATTCTGAAATAATATTATCCACTAACTGCTTTTCTAATTTATTAACTACAAATCCATATTTTACAATCAAATCAGAGAGTGCCACACTTATATTTTCCCTAACACTGAGGTGTGAGAATATTCCTTGTTGTTTTCTCTCTTCGGGCAAATATATCAAACCTCTATTTACGCTGTCAGTTGTATTTGATTCACTAATTTTTTCACCATCTAAAACGTAATAACCATCTACAAATTTCAAGTATCCAAATATCGACTGCATCAATTCGGTTCTTCCAGCTCCTACCAATCCAGAAAATCCTAATATTTCACCCCTTTTTAAATTGAAAGAAATATCACGGAACATCTTTCCTGTTATATTATGTACTTCCAGAATTACATCTTCCTGTACATTTTTAGAACTAAAATCCTCATTGTAATTAATATTCTTTCCTGTCATTTCTTTAATTATAAAATCTTCGTTTATACCAGAAACATCATGAACCCCAATATTTTTACCATTTCTGAATATTGAAACTACATCGCTTATTCTAAATATTTCTTCTAATTTATGAGATATGAAAACTATAGCTTTGCTTTGAGACTTTAATTCTTTAATTATTTCAAAAAAATTTTCTGTATCTTTTTCTGATAAGCTTGTTGTGGGTTCATCAAAAAGTATCGTGTGAAAATCCGAATTAGTGCAAGCTCTAGCAATTTGTAATAGTTGTTTTTGTGATACAGATATATTCTTTACCAATTCATTAGGAACAACATCAATTTTGAATTTTTTTAGTATTGGTTTTGCATCAGAATTTATTCTTTTAAAATTTATAGTATTCCCCTCATAAGGCATAAACAAATTCTCCGAAACAGACATATTTTCGAATAAATTTATTTCTTGTGGAACATACGCTACTTTTTTAAATTCAATATCATTTAACTTGGCCTCTTTGCCACACAATAAAATTTCACCTTTTGTTGGGGAGTGAACTCCAGTAAGGCACTTTATCAAAGTGCTCTTACCAGCTCCGTTCTCTCCAATTATAGCGTGAACTTTACCCTTCTCAAACTGAATTGATACATCATCCAACGCAATAACTCCAGGAAAAATCTTAGTAATATTCTTTGCTATAATCGTATTATCCATTTTTTTCTCTTCCTGATAAATGTAGTTCTATTTCATTATTTCTATCCATTCGTCAACATTATCTTTGTTAACAATATCTATACCAGTATCAACGAATTTAGGTGTATCAATTCCATTATATTTTTGCCATAACATCAAAACTGCATTTGAACCCTGAATATAAGGTCTTGTACAAGATGTTGCAAGTATTTTTCCTTCTTTTACCAAAGCTAAAATATCGCTTAAATTCTCTAATCCTACAATAGTTATTTTTCCAGTTTTTCCGGCCTCTTCAACTGCCGTAGCTATTCCTACAGGTGCTGAAGCATCACACATTAAAAATCCATTTATATCAGGATTAGAAGCTAAAATCGCTGATGCTTGTTGTTTTGATTCTTCAACGCTATCATTTCCTAAACCTGCATCAATAACTTTGATATCAGGGAATTGGCTAAGATATTCTTTATAAGCCTCATACCTCTGATTATGATTTGGTGCTGATGGAACACCTTGCATAATAGCAATAGTTCCTTTTTTCCCTAAAGCATCAACTAAAATCTCTGCACCTTTTATAGCTTGTACAGAAAAATCATTTCCTATAGAAGTTAGCCCGCTATCTTCTGGTGCTATAGCATCAAATATAACTACTGGAATTCCTTGTTCTCTAATTTGTTCTATAATCGCTTTACTTCCTTCATAATCAACTGGATCTACAGCTATTCCAGCAGGGTTAGTAGCTGCAGCTTGCTCAAGAACCCTATTCTGCTCAGCTACATCAGCGTTTTCTGGAGCTCTATAGTCAATTGTTACTTTTACACCTAACTGTTTACTCAATAAATCCGCTTGTTGTTGAGCTCCTTTATTGACCTCATCAAACCAAGCAGCAACAACCTTAGGCACTATTACAAAATTCATATCCTTTGCTTCTTTTTTCTCATCAGTTGCTTCTGATGCAGCTTTTTCATTTGTAGTATTTTTTTCTGACTCTCCGCTTGAACATGATGATAAACCTATGACTAATAACAATCCCATGATAGCTAGTGATGTCTTTTTAAAAAAATTTTTCATATTTTACTCCTTACATTTTGATTAAAATTTGACCCAATTTATAAATTTTCAAGATAATATCGTTTTCCTCCTTTCCTAACTATTACCTTGTTGAATCTCTTATAATTAGTTTAACTGGTAACACTTCTTCAGATTTTACAACAACTTTATGTTCCATAAGTTCTAATAGATTGCTGAAACATTTTAATGCTATTTCCTTAACTGGCTGTTCTATAGTTGTCAATTTTGGTATTGAAAGCTCAGATATATATGAGTTATCAAAGCCAATGACTGATATATCTTCGGGAACTCTAAAACCCAAGTCTATCAAATATGAAATTATGTTAATAGCATTGATATCGTTAAAAACAAATATTCCATCACCTTTTTTAAATTTAAACGCTTTTATGTTATCACTAATATCAGTTCCTAAGCTATAATCTTTTTCACTTTTTATAATTTCTATATTTTTATCAATCGCTTTAGCAGAATCATAAAATCCATTAAATCTTTCATTAGTCGCTTTGAAGCTTTCAGGTCCTCTTACATGTACAAATCTCTTACTACCTATTTTATTTAAATAATTAAATGCTAACGAACCACCATTATAATTATCTACACATATATTAACTTCTTGCTCATTATGATTACTTTCAAAAGACACTGTCGGTATTCCGAGTTTAGACCAAACATCAGGGTATAACGACCTTGCAGAGATTACACCATCTACTCTATATCCCTTTAATAGCTCCCAGTTTCTAATTTCTGTATTTTTATCATCACCTGTAAAACATAATATACAACCATATCCCGCTTCTTGAATATAGTTTCCTATATATGTTGAGAACTCAGAAAAAAAAGGGTTAGTAAATGCAGGAACAATAAGACCAATATTATGAGATTTATATCCAAAAACACTTTTTACATTTCTATTTGGTACATAATTAGTTTTATTTATTGCCGCTTCAATCTTTTCTCCTGTTGATGGTTTCACATATCCTGAAGAATTTATATACCTAGATATTGTTGAAATACTAACTCCAGTAATTTTTGATATATCCCTCATTGAAGTTTGTTTTTTTTCTTTCATATACTCGATCTCCAGAATATATTAACCCAAAATGAAACATGTTTCATTTTTTGTGACAACGTTTACTTGATAATAGTATATCACTTTTAGAGTATTTGTCAAATTATTTAAGTTCTTATTGTAGATTGCTTTTATAATTTTTCTATATTCTGAAAAACTAATAAAACCATATTAGCTTAAAATGCCAAATGTGACACAAAAAAAATTTTCTAGTACGAGAAAATCAATGCCAGTCCTAAAAGAGTCTTAAAAAATGAAATAAGAATCATGATTATGTCCTGTTTTAAAAATATTTTTAAATATGGAGATATGTAAATAATAAAAATAGAATAGTTTTAAAAAATTAAACGGAATGTCCCCTGTTATGTACAGATTACATTCCGTTTTAAATATTATTAAGTTGTTCCGTGTCTACTGGTTTAAATTGCCCACAAAGTTTTTATTTTCTTATTCTTCTATTTTTCCCTAACTGATTTTTCCAAAATTTTTTCTGTTAGGAATTCTACTCCTGCTGCCATTGCTAGGGCTAGGGTGGCTGAGCTTAGGATTATTATTGGTAGGTAGGGCATTGATTCTTTTACGCTTCCTAGGTTTGCGTTTACAAAACTGTAGACAAGTTTATCGCTTAATGCTGATAGGATGTAAGCTGCGAAGGTTAGTTTTGAGATGTAGGCTAAAAATCTTTCGATTTTTTCATTTACTCTTTCTGGTGCTAGGGTATTTATCAAAATAAATACGCAGATGGAACTTGCTGTATTTTGCAAGCTTCCCCAAGAGTTCCATAGTCGAATTTGGAAGCTTCCACCGTGTGATCTCCAGATATTGTAGGCTGAGGATGCGAAAATTATCAGGATAAGGGCTAGAAAAACTTTTGCCGGCCTTAGTTTTTTGAAGTCTACATAGGTTCTGAGGTAGGCGCCTAAAAAGAAGTATGTGAGTGGGTAGATATTGTACCACCAACCTGGCAAGAGGTGGTTTATTTTGTTGTCATCATATGCTGCAAAAATCGCCTTTAGGCTGGTTAGGTCGTTGACATTAAATACTGTCGGGCCCACTGTCAAGAGGCTAAATACTGCTATTAGGGCAAGGTGAGTTTTTTTATCTCCAATGCTTGCCCATATATTTGTCAAAAAGGGACTTAAAAGAAATAGGCCTATGTACATATTCACATACCAAGAATATTCCTTGTAGCCTAAAATCCCAAATACCAGCTTTTGTAAATTATAGGACCTATCTCCCCTTAGCCTGTAAATGGCAAAAATTACCGTCATGCCGATGCCGTAGGATAGGAGTACTGGTATGATTTTTTTATAATATTTTTTTAGATTCCCAATTTCTAAGGGGATTTTTTTGGCAGAAACCAAGTAGCCTGTTAGGAGCAAAAACAAGGGCACACAGACCATAAAACTTGTCCTTAAAGTTGCTAAAATAAACATTCTCTTGCCTCTTAGGGGGATTTTGTAAAAACCTGTATTAAGGAAAAAATGCACGCTAATAACAGACAAAAATGCAAAAATCCTTGTCAGATCAAGACCTATATTTCTTTTAGTTTTTTCCCTTAAATTTCTTTTCATTTTACACTCCTTTTCCCTTACTATACTTTTTTCCAAGAAAAAAGTGCGCCTTAAGCACACTTTTTCTAATATCTCTCATCTAGGCTTATGTAGTCTTTCATCTCGCTTAAAGATTTGTAGGCAGGCCTGATTATTTTTTTGTCGGCAATCTGTTCGAGCCTGTGAGCTGACCAACCAACTGTCCTTGCTATGGCAAAGATTGGGAGGAATAATTCGCGAGGGATGCCCAACATATCGTAAACCAACCCCGAATACAAATCGACGTTGGCGCATGGTGGGTAGGCTCGATTGAATTTTTCTTGAATTAAGTTTTGACCAATTTTTTCGATATTTTCTACAAAGGCAAAATCGGCTTCTCTGCCCTTTATTTTTGCCAATTCCCTAGCCTTTTCCTTTAATAGGACTGCCCTTGGGTCTGAAAGGGTGTAGACTGCGTGGCCTAGACCGTAAATCAAACCTTCCCCGTCAAAGGCTTTTTTATCCAAAATCTTTTCTAGATATTCTTTTATTTCTTCCTTATCTTCCATGTCTTTGACATTTTCCTTGATGTTGTCTATCATCTTGGCCACCTTGATGTTGGCTCCACCGTGCCTTGGACCCTTGAGGGAGGCAAGGCCTGCTGCCATGGCAGAATAGGAATCAGTACCTGATGAGGATACGACATGGGTTGCAAAGGCAGAATTATTTCCACCCCCGTGTTCGGCGTGGATTATGAGAAGCAAGTCTAGAATTGCAGCTTCTTCCCTTGTATATTTCTGGTCTATCCTTAACATGGCTAGGATATTTTCTGCTATGGATTTTTCTGGGTCTGGATTGTGGATTATCAGAGATTTCTTGTCAAAGTTATGGATTTTTACCTGGTAGGAATAAATGGCTATCAAAGGCATCTTGGCAATTAGAGATAGGGCCTGTCTTAGAACGTTTAGAGGATCTGTCCCATCGGGATTTTCGTCATAGGTATAAAGGGCAAGCATGGACCTCATCATCTTATTCATAATATCCGCTCCCGGCACCTTCATTATGGTGTCTTCTATAAAATATGGAGGCAAGATACGATTTTCTGCCAAAATTTTTTTAAATCTCCAAAGCTTGTCTTTTGTGGCAAGTCTATCGAAAAGTAAAAGATATATTACCTCTTCAAAACCCAACCTTTCCGTACTTTCTATGTCATAAACCATACTTGTTAGGGGATAGCCCCTGTAATAAAGTTCGCCCTGGGTCGGCAACTTTTCTCCGTCCTTGATTTGATAACCACAAACGTCACCAACCTTGGTTACTCCGACAAGGACACCCGTCCCATTTTTGTTCCTAAGGCCTCTTTTGATTGAATATTTCTCGTAGATTTCCTTGTCAATCCTTGTTGCTTCTTCAATTTCTTCGGCATAGGCCTTCAATTTTTCTTCTAAAATCTTATCCATTTTAAAGTCCTAGGTTAGAAATAATGGCATCTGCCATTCCTGTTGTGGTATTTTCTCCACCCAAGTCTCTGGTGTAATTTTTCTTATCTGCCAAAGTCTTATAGATAGCATTTCTGATTTTTTCTGCCTTTTCTTTTTCATTTATATCATCAAGTAGGAGGCAGAGGGTCAAAATCATGGCAATAGGGTTGGCAAGGTTTTTGCCTGCTATATCTGGGGCAGAACCATGGATAGATTCGTAAATTGCAATATCTTTACCCTTGTTAACCCCTGGCATAAGTCCTAAGCCACCAACCAAACCAGCACCCAGGTCTGATAGGATATCACCGTAAAGATTTTCTGTCACAAGGACGTCAAAACGGCCCGGATTCATCACCATTTGCATGGCAGTATTGTCAACCAAAAGCTCTTCAAAGTCTATATCTGGAAATTTTTTAGCAACTTCCCTACCAACTTCTAGAAAGAGCCCATCAGAAAGCTTCATGATATTGGCCTTGGTAATGATACTAACTTTTTTCCTGCCCTTATCCCTAGCAAATTCAAAGGCTTTTTGGATAATCCTTTCAGACTTTTCTCTAGTAATAATTTTTATAGAGTGGGCCTCATCTGGGGAAATTTGTTCTTCAACTCCTGCGTAGAGGTCTTCAGTATTTTCCCTAAAGATAACCATATCTACGCCATCAAATTTTAATTCAAGAGGGCCCGGAGCCTTGATTGGCCTGATGTTGGCAAAGAGGTCGAATTTCTTCCTGAGTTCTACATTTATAGACCTAAAACCATGACCAATTGGAGTTGTAATTGGCCCCTTAATTGCGATTTTGTTTTTATTTATAGAATCAAAAAGCCTTTGAGGAATATAGACTCCTTCTTCTTCAAAAACAGAAAGGCCTGCGTTTATTTCTTCAAATTCTAGGTCGATTTTAAGGGCATCTACCACTTTTTTCATAGCTGCTGTGATTTCTGGACCGATTCCATCGCCCTTTATCAGTGTAATTTTCATTTTTCCTCCAAATCTAGGTTCTTAGCGTAATTTAGGTAGCCACCTTCAAGAAGAATTTCCTTTTCTCTATCAGAAAAATCTCCCCTTAATTTTATCTTTATATTTTTTGTGATATCTTCTAGGATAAATTCTCCAGTTTCAATTGATTTTTCCATGTCAGAAATTTTTATATAATCGTATTCAGAAATTTTTTCATAATCATTTTCATCTTCAAAAACTAGTGGCAAGATTGCGTTGTTTATGAGGTTAGACCTGTGAATTCTCGCAAAGGACTTGGCCACAACAGCCTTGATGCCCAAGAACAAAGGTAGGAGGGCGGCGTGTTCTCTGGATGAACCTTGGCCGTAGTTTTCGCCTGCGACTATGATGCCCCCGACATTTTCCTCGCATCTTTTCTTGAAATCGTCAATTTTTGTTGTGAAGGCAAAGTTTGATAGGTATTCAATATTTGACCTAAATGGCAAAAGATAAGCGTTTGATGGACATATATCATCGGTAGTGATCCCATCTCCAGCCTTATAAACAATTTTTTTGTCTATATTTGTTGCCTTTTCTGCCTTTGGGAAAGGCTTGATATTCTTACCCTTGACAGTTTCCTTGATTCTCTTTGATAAATCTTTTTCTGGTTCTATAAAATAAGCGTCTGTGTGGTTGAAATTTACATTTTTTTCAAAATCCGCTTTATAATCAAGGTCAGATGGGTCTGCAATATAGCCTAAAACAGCACTTGCCGCACAAGTTTCTGGGCTTGCTAGATAAATTTGTGCATCCATAGTGCCAGACCTGCCCTTAAAGTTTCTGTTAAAAGACCTTAGGGAAACCCCTCCAGATTTAGGTGCCTGGCCCATACCTATACATGGACCACAGCCAGATTCAAGGACTCTAGCCCCCGCCTTAATCATGGTTGCCAAAGCCCCATTTTCTGAAATTTTTTCCAAAATTGTCGCAGATCCTGGAGAAATAACTAAGGAAACATCTGGGTGGACCTTCCTACCATCAAGAATTGCAGCTACCTTCATCAAATCCATATAGGAAGAATTTGTGCAAGAACCAATGGCAACTTGATCTAATTTTATTTTGCCAAGGTCTTCTACCTCTGAATATTGGTCTGGAAAATGTGGTTTTGCCACAGCTGGTTTAATCTCTGACAAGTCAATTTCTATTGATTCGTCATAAAAAGCATCAGGATCAGCTGAAATTTCTCTATAATCTTCCTCCCTGCCCTGGCTTTTTAAGTAGGCTCTGGTATTTTCATCTGATGGGAAAATCGAAGTTGTCGCCCCAAGCTCAGCGCCCATATTGCAAATTGTTGCCCTGTCTGTAACAGAAAGCGACTTCACACCTTCTCCTGTATATTCCATTATGTAGCCTGTTCCACCCTTAACAGTGAGTTTGCCCAATATGTAAAGAATAACATCCTTGGCGTTAGCAGCAGGATTTAGGGAATTTTTGAGATTTACCCTGAAAATCTTTGGCACCTTTACAAAATAAAAACCCTTGGCCATAGCAACAGCCACCTCAAGGCCACCTGCCCCTATGGCAAGTTCACCCATACCCCCACCTGTTGGAGTGTGGGAATCAGAGCCTAGGAGGGTATCGCCAGGTTTGGCAAATTGTTCAAGATTAACTTGGTGGCAAATTCCCCCACCAGCTTTGGAAAATCTTATGCCAAATTTACCTGCAGCAGATTTTATAAATTCGTGGTCGTCAGCATTTTCAAAACCTGCCTGCAAGATGTTGTGGTCGATGTAAGCCACAGAATTATCTGTCGCCACATCTTCTATATCCATAGCCTCAAGCTGGAGATAGGCCATGGTTCCTGTAGAATCCTGGGTCAAAGTCTGGTTAATTTTAATAGCCACCTCTTCTCCAGTCTTAAGCTCTCCCTTCAACAAATGTTTTTTTAATATTTTCATAGCCAATGATAAGCCCATAAAATCTCCTTTAATTAATTTATGTATTAATGTAGTTATGGTTAATTATACTTTTAAATTGATTTTTTCCCATAAATCCAAGTCAATATTTGATTTGAAATTATTTGTATATCTTGATTCTATATATATTTTTTCCTAAAAGCCCAGATTTTTCAAGTAAATTTTGTTCATAGGATAGGTTGTAAATTTTTCACACTCCTTAATTTCCAAAACTAGCTTGGTTTTTGTTTTATTTATAAAAATAAAGAGTTTTTTTATATCTGGGTAAACCTTTACATAGGCTTAGAAAAATGGTATATTGAAAGTAGATTGTTAGTTAATTAACAAAATTTAATTTGGAGGAATTTATGACTTACACAACATTTTCAGTTCCAAACACCATAGTTCATGGTGAAAACGCACTCGAATACCTAGCCACCCTCAAGGGCAAAAAAGCAGTACTCGTTACTGGTGGATCTTCCATGAAGAGATTCGGTTTCCTTGATGAAGCTAAAGAACAATTAGAAAAAGCCGGTATGGAAGTTTTGATAATTGACGGTGTTGAACCAGACCCATCTGTTAAAACTTGCCTAGCTGGTGGAGCAAAGATGGCTGAATTTGAACCAGAATGGATAATTGCAATCGGTGGTGGTTCTGCAATGGACGCTGCTAAGGCTATGTGGGTATTTTATGAACACCCAGAATGGGATTTTGAAAGACTTGCAAACTTTGATAACCCACCATTAAAGAACAAAGCAAGGATGATTTGTATCCCTTCTACATCTGGTACAGCAAGTGAAATCACAGCTTTCTCAGTAATTACCGACACAGAAAAAGAAATCAAATACCCACTTGTTCACCCAGACTTTGTACCAGAAGTAGCCCTTCTAGATATGAGAATCCCTGCAACTATGCCTCCTAAAATCACAGCAGCTACAGGTATGGACGTAATGACCCACGCTGTTGAGGCCTTCGTTTCTACTGCTTCAGATGATTTTACAGACCCATACGCAATTAGAGCCATCCAATTAGTTTTCGGTTACCTAAAGGCTGCCTACGACAAGGGCGATGACATGGTTGCTCGTGAAAAAATGCACATAGCATCTTGTATAGCTGGTATGGCCTTTACAAATGCATCACTTGGTATAGTTCACTCTATGGCCCACAAAATCGGCGGTATTTTCCACCTAACTCACGGGGAAGCCAACGCAATTATGTTACCATACATAATCGACTACAACAGGAAAGCTTGCGATAAATACGACGAAATCGAAAGAATCCTAGGTGTCGATGACATAGCAGAAGAAATCAGAAAATTAAATCAAGCTGTAGGTATCACCGCAACTATCAAAGACGGCAAAAATACTATTATCGAAGAAAAAGACTTCCTAGAAGTTTTAGATAAGATGAGCGAAAATGCCTTCAAAGACGCTTGTACTCTTACAAACCCAAGACAAACAAGCCCTGAAGACATCAAAAAAATCTACCACGCAGCCTACTACGGAGAAAAAGTAGATTTCTAAAGAATGATAAAGCAAAAAACCAATCCTCAAGAGGGTTGGTTTTTTTCTTGGGAAAATTATTAATTATATAAGAATTCTCCCCCCTCACTTCCTCTCGGCATAGGTCGAGGCAAACTAAGTCGAGAAGCCTCTCGCAAGACTTGTTAGGTTTATAGGGTTGTGGTGTCGAGTTAATATTGAAAATAGAAATCCCTTTATAAAAATTTCCCAAGTCCAAACCAGAGCCTGGCCTTAATTGGTCCAAAGATTTCTCCACTCGCTGGCGCTCGGTCGAAAAGAGGGGGGTTAGTCCTCGAATAAGTAAATTTGTTCCTTTGTAAAAAATATTAAAATTCAATAAAATTTAGGAACCCCTCGCTTCGAGCGAAGTCGAGAAGCCTCTCGAAAGACTTGTTGGGTTTATAGGGTTGTGGTGTCGAGTTAATATTGAAATCAAGAACTCTTTTATAAAAATTTCCAAAAGTCCAAACCAGAGCCTGGCCTTAGTTGGCCCAGAGATTTCTCCACTCGCTAAGGCTTGTTTATGGCATAAATTTTTTAAAACAAAAATCCGTAGATTTTATCCACGGATTTTAAAATTGGCTGGAATAGTAGGACTCGAACCTACGCTCTCCAGAGTCAGAATCTGGTGCCTTACCAGCTTGGCTATCGTAAATAGCCGTTTATAGACTTGTCCTGACGAATCGAAGATGAGTCATGGAAAGTCTTATGCAGAGCTAGTTCGGCTATTTACGCCGAAAACAGAGTGCAGGAGCACGAAGAAGTCTGCGGAGCAGACGAGTTTTCGTTTCCTTTTTAAATTTTTGGCTGGAATGACAGGATTCGAACCTGTGATCTCCAGAGTCAGAATCTGGTGCCTTACCGGCTTGGCTACATTCCAAAAATTTACTTTTTCCTACCCTTATAAATTACCTCTTTAGCCTAATTTGTCAAGATAAGAAAGTCCCTTTTAATCTTTGCTTTTATGTGATCCACTTAGGCAAAGATTCATCTCATAGCCAGCCCTAATAGCCAAATTAATTGATTTAGTGTGTGAAAATTGAGTGGTAGTTATTGGGCTAATTTCAGGATTTTCTCTTTTTATAAGTAGGGAAAGGTTTCTCAAAATTGAAGTGGCAAGGCCTCGGTATTTGCTTTCATTATCAAACTTTTCTACCCCAATATCCCAAAGATGCTTACCCATATACGAGCTGCCAGCAAGAGCAATTAAGTTTTTCTTGTCATAAAAGGCAAGACCAACTCTATCGTCCTTGTCAAAACAAAAAGCCATTTTGCTCTTTCCCTCAAAGTTAGGAATTTCTTCCTTATCTATCCTTGAAAATTCAAATTCTTTCACCCCAACATCCCTATCAGAAAAAGTCATAATAGGGAAAAAATTATCAATTTCCATGCCAAATTCTCTCAAAATCCTATCTAATTTCCTAATATTAGCTGCTTCTGCAAACCAGGAACCTGGATAGTCTTTGAAATTTTCCCTAAGTTTATCTATTAAATCATGATTTTCTGATCTCATAAATACTTTTCCACCAGTACAAATTGCAGAAAAGGGAGCCCTGTCATAAAAAAGAAAGGATTCATCAGGCTTGTTTACCACAAAAACATTCGCTTCGTCATTGTACTTACTATCGCTTATTGAGTAATCATTCATTATTTGTTTCTTGAAATTAATATCCATAACCATCTCCAAATAAAATTATTTCCTTAATTATATCAGAATTTTAAACAATCCCACAAGAAAAAAATCTAGCTTTAAATACAAATATTTTAAAAAAGACTATAAAATAAAGTATGGGTCAAAATCATTTTAAAAATCTTTTACCAAAATTCCTATACTGATTATATCAGCATTTTTAGTCATCCCACAAAGAATTAATCCCGATTTTAAAATCCTTATTATCTGGACCTTAGAAATAAAAACTATAATAAAGAAAAAATCTAACTTTAAATACAAATATTTTCAAAAAATTTTCTAAAATTAATACAAAAATAATACTAAAGAATAATAAAAATTAACTTAAAAATTTATAACAAAAATTCCCACAAAAAAATCGACTCCGAAATTTCTTTACACTTCAAAGTCGATTATTTTTTCCCACTGGCACAGCGTTCTGATTTAGGTTCAATCACCATTTATCACCCTTTCTATATCCAAGTCCATTGACTCAATTAAATTTACTCTTATATGTGAAATCTTCTTTTTTATTAGTAACATACTGACAAATTCTTATTATAAAATCATCCGATTCTGATTAAACTTTCACATCAATTCATATAGAAAAACGTCAGATGGCTCATCTTTTACACTTATCTTCCACCACTTTTTCTATAAATCTATAAGCAAAGTAGATATACTAGAAACTTATAAATCACCAGCTATCAATAAAAGCATCAAAATCGAACAACCCTATAAAGGCTATTCAATTTTCTTAATCCCTGTGCCAGTGGGTAAGAAAACTATTTAATTTTCCTTATTAACTATATACCCAGGTAAGATACTTTTAAACACAAAAATCTATTATTTTATGGTTTTTTTTAAGAAATTTATAGATAAAATACTAATTTAACCAAAATTAGTTTATAAAAAGTAATATTAAAAGCTATAAATCAAGAAAAATATTTCAAACTGTATAATAAGGGTAACGATTTAATGTTTGGGGTGGGAAAATGAAAAACAGCAAAAATTTCAATCTTTTTTTAATGGACGGAGAAGTTACTGGTATAATAAAATGTACCTTACCAAATTGGACAGGCTTAGCTTATAAAGTTCCAAAGTCATATATTGAAAAATGTAAAGATAAACAAGCTTTAAATTAAAGTGGACTGACAACCAAAAGTTAGACTAAGAAACCACCTTAAAGAAGTGAGTGTTTATATACAATAATTTAAATTCAAAAATATATTCAATTATATTTATTAATAGATTTGAGGGATACTAAAATGAAAATTATACAATATGATGAAAAATATAAAAATTTATTAATTAACATGATTTCTGAAGCAAGAGTAGCTGTAGGTGTATCCCCGAAAGTAAGAAACGATTTATATGATATTAAGAGACATTATCTTGATAAAGGAGATATGTTTTGGATAGTTCTTGATGAAAATGATTCTGTAATTGGATGTCTTGGTTATTCCACAAATTTAAATAAAGATGAAGCTACTCTTCATAGATTTTATATAAAAGCAGAAAGAAAACGTAAAGGTATAGGTACATTTTTATTGAATGTAGCTGAAAATACAATGAAGAGTAAAGGGATAAAAAAATCAATCGTACACTTAGGTGCACCTAAAGAAATACGGTTTG
Organism: uncultured Anaerococcus sp.; assembly: GCF_963510575.1. GTDB lineage: Bacteria > Bacillota > Clostridia > Tissierellales > Peptoniphilaceae > Anaerococcus. Next base: position 19,386 of record NZ_CAUPFR010000020.1, read on the forward strand.
AATCTTATTCATTTTATTCCAAAAATTCTTATAAAGAATACAAGCCACGATATATGGTAAAAGATTTATAACAATATGAAAAACAATAAAATTTTAATCTTTTTCTTGTGGATGGAGAAGCTGCAGGTAGAATAAAGTGTACCTTATCAACTTGGATAGGCTTAGCTTATAAAGTTCCATGGACTGTCAACACCTATTTGTATAATCTAAAATCAAACATACTAATTTAAGATTAACAAATATTTACTAGCTAATCTTAATTGTCTATATTCAACTGGTGTAACGTAATCTAAGAATCCATGGAGCCTTAGGTTGTTGTACCAATAAATATACTCTAATAGTGATAGTTTTAACTGATTTAATTTTTTAAATTCATTCTGATATACAAATTCTGTTTTCATTAACTTCTTAAATGCATTATCATAAGAAATTCCTTTTTCACTTAAGGATCTTTCTATTCACAATATGTCTAGGCTTTTGTCTACACTTTTATTATAAAATTCTCATCCTCTATCTGTATGAAATATTTTTATTTTATTTAATATGTACTTGATTGAATAGATTGCTTCTTTAACTAAATCAACTTTTTTATTTTTCCTGCTGAATATCCTATTATTTCTCGATTGTGTAAGTCTATTATTGAGTAGATGTAGTTCCAACTGTTTCCTACTCTTACATATGTTAAGTCACTTACACACGCTTTTAATGATGGTCTGTCCAAAATTTCTATCTACTTTATTTGATATTGCTTTGTTGTTGCATTTACTTTTTTCTACTTTCTCTACCACAATATTGCCCAGCCTCTACTATCTCGTTTTAAGATTAATAAACACTAAAAAAGACCCACACAATGTGAGTCTTGATTATTTGGCGACTTCCTACTCTACCACACGGTTGCCCGACCTCTACTATCTCGTTTTAAGATTAATATTTAATATGTACTAAAAAAGGACTCACAACTCTGTGAGTCCTTGTTTATTTGGCGACTTCCTAACCCTACTACATGGTTGTTCGACCTCTACTATCTCGTTTTAAGATTATTAAACACTAAAAAAGACCCACTATAATGTGAGTCTTGATTAGTTGGCGACTTCCTACTCTACCACACGGTTGCCCGACCTCTACTATCTCGTTTTAA
>NZ_CAUPFR010000021.1:0-19226 GCF_963510575.1 uncultured Anaerococcus sp.
GGTTTAAGGGGAGGCGGGTGAGGGACCCTGCGGAAGGTCCCTTGGGCCTCCCCTTTGAACGGAGCAGTTATGTCAATAACTGAATAATATAAGAGATAAGTTCAATCTCGGATTGATAGGTAACAATAACTTATCTTGGATAAGATTTACCTACCGCCTCCTCCACCACCACCGAAGGAACCGCCACCTCCTCCTACGGAAGTTTGGCCTCCAAATCCTGCATTAGAAAATCCTGTGGAACTTGCGTAGGATTGGTTGATGGATTTTGAGTATGATCCTGCGTTGGTGAAAAAGTATGGGTGGTAGATGAAGTAAGGCTCGCCATTGTAGTTTTCGTCTACAAATTCTTGGAAATTGTCGTCCACATTCAAAAGTATGGAGTAGAGGAGGTATTCTTTCCACTTTTTCATCTCTTCAGGAGATTTTGTTCCCTCTTCGTCATAGTCTCTTAAATATGATTTAAAACCTAAAATATTTTCGTAAAGTTTTAGGCCCTTGTCTGTAATCCTTAGTTCCTTTCCAGTTCTTTTGGAAGATAGGAAGGTTTTTTCGTATTCGTAGTCTTCGATGTAGGCTTCTGCCTTTAGGGCCTTAATTGATTCGGATTCAAGTTTGTCGTAGATATTGTCTAGGTCATCCTTCTTTGCTTTTAGATATTTCGAAAAGTCCGAGTCGGTGAGCATTCCGTCGTGTTTTCTAAGGCTTGCCTTGTAAAGCATTTCAAATAAATTTCCTTCTATAGGACCCATATTTTCTGGCCTAGAAATGATTTTTATGGCTTGGACTTCTAAAAATCCTGGTTCACCATCTCCTAGGTCAATATGTCCTTCCATGGCCCATTTTAGGATGAAGGCGTTCATATAGGCTGCACCAAGGTCGCCACCTATGATTGGTATATATTTTATAAGGTAGGCTAGGTTTTCTATGTGGCCCTCATAAGGTACTTGGCGATAATATTTGTTTTTAAAATCATTTGGATGTGGGAGGTCGTCTGCATTTGCTAGGGCTTTTGGATCAAAGCTTAGTTTGACAGCTCTAATTAGGGAAAATATTCCGGCTAGACCAAGAGCACTGGCTAGACTGATTAGGACTTTGGCCCAGATTGGCATTGGGATTTTGTAGGCTGTGCCTTCTTTTTTTTCCCATTTAGATCCCTTGACTGCTTGGTTGGCATAGTCTGCAAAGGTCTTGTCTTCTTTGTAGGATGTAGCGAAAGTTCCCTTTGGGAATTTGACCATGACTGTTGTGTAGTTTATATCTCCAGTTGATTCTAGGATAATTTCCCCATTTTCTTCGTGGATGGCACCCTTAAGGCCAAAGGCCCAAAATTTTATGTCGGTAAAAGGCTTGTAGCCCTTGATTTTGACCTTGACTTTTTCAGTCTCAGGGTCAAAATTATCTCCGACAAAGGTGAAAAATACCATGTCAGCATCCTTTAATCCGATTGCTAGAGGATTTATCTTATAGGATAGCTTGTAGGCGTTGTCAGCGTAGTTTGAAATTCCCCAACAAAGCTCAACCTCATCCTCGCTTCTCTTTATGATTCCCTTTTTGTAGGCCTTTTCTTCAAAAGAAAGGTCGGTGTCCCAAGGTTCTATAGTCCCAAATTTTTTGCCAAAGGCAGTGAGGTTAAAGTCCTCGATTTTTAAGCCTTTGAGGTTGTTAATGGTCTTGTATCTTTCAGTATAGTCTTCATTGGTTTCGTCTATTTTCCAAGTTTCATCTATGTGACCAATACCCTTTTTATCGATGTTTGCTTCTATAGATATTTCCTTAAATTCGTCTGCATGGGAAAAATTTGGGATAAAAACCCCCAAAATAATTGCCATTGTAATTAGTAATTTTTTCATAAATCCTCCTTTGAATAATATTATACTTTAAAATTTTATTAAAAACTCTTTCTAAAAGCTTTGTTTTAAGGCTAGACTTTGACCTTAGGATTTAAGAGGGTAAGATTTCTCTACAGGCAATAATATAGGAGTTATAATGAATAAAAGTTTTATCAATAAAATTTTCAATAAGATTAGCTTAAACCCTCCTATGGTTTTGAGTTTGGGTTTTGCTATTCTTATATCCATAGGTGGGATTTTGTTGTCCCTACCTTTTTTTACGAAAAGTGGCGAGGCGACTGCCCTAGTCGATTCCATGTTTGTGGCAGCGAGTGCTTCTTGTGTAACTGGTCTTACACCAGTTAACACTCTCGAGCATTGGAATACATACGGCCATGTTCTAATCATTATCCTAATCCAAATCGGAGGTTTGGGGGTAATGAGTTTGGCTTCTTTTATTCCCCTTATTTTAGGGAGAAAAATTGGGATGAAGTCTAGACAAGTTTTGAAAGAACAGCTAAATGTGGATAGCCTTGAGGGCATGATTGTGCTTTTTAAATATGTTTTGGTTTTCACTTTCGCTACAGAAATCTTAGGCGCTATGCTTTTGTCTTTTAAATTTATCCCCATGTATGGGGTTGGCACGGGCCTTTGGTACTCAATTTTCCACTCGATTTCAGCATTTTGTAATGCAGGCTTTGACATCTTGGGTGATTCGATTTATCCCCTAAGGGAGGATGTTTTAGTAAACCTTACCCTTTCTATCCTGGTAATTGTGGGAGGTTTGGGTTTTGTAGTGACAAGCGAACTTTTTAGGAGGAGGTCATTTAAGAATATGTCCACCCACTCCAAACTTGTCCTTTCAATCACTGCCATCCTTTTGGTTTTGGGCACTCTTATGTTCTTATTTTTGGAAAGTGGGGACGGGGTTCTCCAATACGAGAGCCTAAAGGGATCGATTTTAGAGTCCTTTTTCCAATCAGTTGTGGCAAGGACTGCAGGTTTTTATTCTGTAGACCTATCGCAAATTAAGGATTCTACAGCCCTTATGCTGATGGGACTGATGTTTGTAGGAGGATCCCCTGGTTCAACTGCCGGTGGAATCAAGACTACAACTTTGGGCGTACTTTTCCTCTCAACCCACGCAGTTGTAAGGGGTGAGAGCGAGCCAGTTGTCTTTGGCAGACACATAGGCACAGAAATTGTCAGAAAGGCCCTAGCAATTTTCTTGGTTTCAGTAGTAATTGTACTTTCGGTTAGTTTTATGCTTACAATTACAGAAAGTGCACCTCTGGTAGATATTTTGTACGAAACTGTATCAGCCCTCGCAACAGTAGGAGCTAGCAAGGGGATGACCCCTCATCTATCGTTTTTAGGAAAGATTTTAATTACACTTTGTATGTACTTAGGCAGGTTGGGACCAATGACCATGGCCTTTGCCTTTGGTATGAAGGCTAAAAAGAGCCTAATCAGATATCCAGAAAGTTTAATAAGTATAGGTTAAGGAGAAAGAATGAAAAATAAAAATGTACTAGTCTTAGGTTTGGGCAGGTTTGGTTCAGCCCTTGCAAGAAAATTATTTGAAAAAGGTGTGGAAGTCATGGCTGTGGATAGGGATTATACCAAGGTTCAAAGAATGGCTGACCAAGTTACTTACGCAGCTCAGGCAGATATGACAGATGAAGAAGCCATGAAGGATTTGGGTATAAAAAACTTTGACATAGCTGTAATTGCTACAGGTTCTAACATAGAAGCCTCTATTGAAGCTACCTTGTTATGCAAGGATGCAGGCATAACTACAGTTGTTGCCAAGGCCACAACTGCTACCCACGAGAGGATTTTAGAAAAAATTGGAGCTGACAAGATAATTTTCCCAGAACTTGACAGTGGGGAAAGACTTGCTAGGGTCATCGCTGGCTCAAACCTCCTTGAATTTATAGAATTTTCTAAGGAATTCTCCCTTGCAGAAGTCAGAGTCCACAAGGCTTGGATAGGCAAAAACCTAATGGATTTGGATTTTAGAAACAAATACAATTTGAACGTAGTGGCCTTTGAAAGAAGTGGCCAAACTATCATAAACCCAGGCCCACACACAGAAATTGAAAAGAATGACTTAATTGTAATAATTGGCAAGAAGGACGATGTGGAGAAAGTTTCTAACGAGGAAAACTAGGAAAACGACAGGAAACTATAAAGACCTTTAAAAAATCAAAGAAAATAAAAATCGCTGAAAGAGTTTGCATAAGTTGAAAATTATGTTATAATATAACCAGCTATCAAATAGCTAGGTTTTTCATTATTAATTCCTTATAGTTTTCCCTTATGAAAACTAGGACTAACTTATTCTTTTCTATCGAAAGAGGGCCCACGGGGTCCTTTTTCATTGGAAAATCAAAAAAAGGGACAAAACTTGTTAAAAAAATTGCTTAAAATTCATTTGTAAAAAAATTTTTCAAAAATAACGTTTTTATGTTATAATGGTATCAATAGAATAGAGGTCAGTATGAATGTATTAGTAATCGACGCCCAGGGTGGGGGTCTTGGCAAGCAACTTGTCCAGTCCATAAGAGAAAAACATAAAGATTTAGATATAACTTGTGTAGGGACAAATTCCCACGCCACATCTGCCATGCTAAAGGCGGGAGCAAGTCGAGCTGCTACAGGCGAAAACGCCCTTATTGTCAATTCCCAAAAGGCAGATATAATTATAGGCCCCATTGGGATCCTACTTACAAATTCTATGTGTGGGGAAATCACTAGTAAAATGGCTGAAGCTGTTTCGATTTCAAGAGCAAAAAGAATCTTGATTCCCTTCCTCCACGATGATAATGTAATTGTAGGTGTGAGCGATTATTCTATGAAAAAATTAATAAGTCTAGCTCTAGAAGAGCTCGAAAAAAATATATAGGCTTTTATCAGAGGTCACCAGTAGGCGACTTGGCTATAGAAATAGCATGATTAGTAGGTACTAGCTTTAATTTTAAATTATACTATGAAGGTATAGAAATTCCCCAAGGGATATTTCTATGCCTTTTTTTGTATCGAAAATTAGACCTTGGAGCTTATAGGTGTTGGAATGTGGCTTATTAAAAAATTAAGGAGAATGTATGAACAAACAAGTAAAGAAATTATTTGGTCTTATGGCCCTAGTTTTCGCTCTAACTGCTTGTGGTAGTGGGTCTGGCGAGAAAAAGGAAGAGGCCAAGGAAGAAGTAAAGACAGAAAGTCAAGAGACTGCCAAAACCGAAGAAAAATCTAAAGAAAAACCAAAAGACGAATTGGTTTTGGGTATTGGCCACGAACCAGAAAAAGGATTTAACCCAATATTTGAATCTTCACACTCAAGTTCTATGATTTTCCACTCAGCTTTATTAAAACGTGACGTGAACCTTCATATAGAAAATGACCTAGCAGAATCTTATAAACTTTCTGTAGACAACAAGACTTACACAGTTAAATTAAAAGACGGCCTAAAATTTGCTGATGGATCACCACTTACAGCAGAAGATGTGGCTTTTACTTACAACACAGCCAAAAAAGAAGCTGCAGCAGGTATAAACCTAGAAAGATTTAAGGAAGCAAAGGTAATAGATGACAAGACAGTAGAAATGGATTTGGAAAAGCCAGATATTTCCTTTACATCTACCCTTGCATCCCTAGGTATAGTTTCTAAAAAATATTACAATGATTCTTATGGTGAAAAACCACTATCAAGTGGACCTTTTGAGCTTGTAGAGTGGAAAAAGGGTCAAGAAATGATTGTAAAACCAAATGAAAATTACTATGGTCCAAAATGTCCATTTAAGAAAATTACTTTCTTATTCTTTAAGGATGACGACCAAGCTCTTGCTACAGCAAGCGAGGGAGTTTGCGATTTAATCAGAGTTCCTTACACAGCTAAGGATATGAAAATCGAAGGCTTCCACCCAATTAGCATAAAGACAATAGATAACAGGGGCATTTCCCTTCCTTACGTGCCAAACGAGGGCAAGGTTACTGACGATAAGTCAATCGCTCCAGGATCTCCAATCGGAAATAACGTTACATGTGATATAGCCATCAGAAAAGCTTTAAATATAGCCATGGATAGGGATGAGATTATAAAAGACGTCCTAAATGGCGAAGCTACCAAGGCAACATCAATCGCAGATAATCTTCCTTGGTACAACGAAGAAACAGCAGAAATTCACGATGGCGACATCGAAGGCGCTAAAAAAATGCTTGACGATGCTGGTTGGAAAGAAGGCTCTGACGGAATTCGTGAAAAAGACGGTGTGAAGGCTAAATTTGACCTTTATTACGCTTACAAAGACAGGGAAAACTTAGCTGTTTATTTCGCAGAAAAGGCCCGTCAAATCGGTATTGAAATAGAAACAAAATTCGGTGACTGGGACTATGTAATGCCACATATGTACGACCAAGCAGTCCTATTTGGTTGGGGTGGTTACGACCCACTAGACATGTACTATTCTTATTCAAGCAAGTACAGGGCCTATGATTTTTATAACACAAACTTCTACTCAAATCCAAAGGTAGATGAGTATTTTGATAGAGGATTGTCATCTGGCAACCTAGATGATTTCTACGACTATTTCAAGAAAGCCCAATGGGATGGCCAAACTGGTTTTTCTCACCTTGGAGATTGTCCATGGGTATGGCTTGTAAATGAAAACCATGTTTACATGGTAAGAGACGGTCTAGAAATCGGACAAACTAAGATAGAACCACACAGCTCTCGCTTTACAATTTTAGATTCAATATCAAATTGGAAGTGGGAATAGATGGTTAAGAGGATTTTAAAAGAATTATTTCTTTTTCTTCTCTTAATCCTCGCTGTTAGTTTTATATCCTTTCTTCTCCTGGACTTATCGCCTATAGATCCCGTCGCAAGTTTTGCGAGAGCGAAGTCTATAGGCTTAAGCCCTGAATCAAAACAAGAATTAATCAAACAATGGGGGCTAGATCAGCCCCTTATGATTAGGTTTTTTTCTTGGCTTAAACACTTAATTAGGGGAGATTTGGGGATATCAAATATTTACGGCAGAAAAGTTTTGGACATAATCAGAGAAGGTTTTTCTAGATCCATTTTACTAATGGCCCTAGCTTGGACTTTTCAAGGTATCTTAGGTATCGGTCTTGGAATTGTGGCAGGGGCAAATGCTGGCAGGCTCAAGGATAAAATTATAAGGGCTTATGCCATTATTTTTGCGTCAACACCAAGTTTTTGGGTGGGGATTTTATTAATTATTGTTTTTTCTTTGAAATTAAAAATTTTTCCATCATCCATGGGTTCACCTGTTGGTGTCCTTAAGGCAGATATCACTTTTGCTGACACCCTAAAACACTTAGTCCTTCCAGCCCTTACTTTGATTTTAGTTGGAGTTTCAAACCTAATCCTACATACAAGATCCAAGGTAATTGATATTTTAAATTCAGATTACGTCCTCTATGCCAAGGCTAGGGGGATGAAAAAAAGTCAGATTTTAAATAAATTTGCCTTTAAAAACTTAATTCTTCCGGGCCTAAGCCTCTTGTTTACATCATTTTCTGAACTTTTCTCAGGGACAGTTTTAGTTGAAAATGTATTTAACTATCCGGGCATAGGCAACCTAACTGTGGAAGCAGGCCTTAGGGGCGATGCGCCACTCTTGTTGGGTTTGGTTTTGTTTTCCTCAATCTTTGTTTACTTAGGAAATAGGATTTGTGACCTCTTGTATTTGGTCATTGATCCGAGATTAAGGAGGATGGATGAAACTCGAAAATAATTTATATACAAAAAACATTACCAGGTCCCACTCTCAAAAAGTAGAGGAAAGGGGACTTAGTCTTAGAAAAAAGACCCTCCTTTTAATATTTATCTCCCTTGCCTTTCTCTCCTTCGTATTCATAAGAGGCTCCTTGATAAATGATAAAACACTGGCGGCTGACTTTGCAAATAAGCTTAAGGCACCAAGCCTTATCCACATTTTTGGCACAGACGCCAGTGGGAGGGATATGGCCCTTAGGACAATTAAGGGCCTTGCAAATTCACTTTATATAGGCATTATCGGAAGTATATCTTCCCTTTTGATTGCCTCAATTTTTTCCCTAATCCTAAGTCTGGGCAATAAAAATATCGACAAGATGGTTAATTTCATCATAGATATATTTTTATCCATCCCCCACATGATGCTTTTGATTTTAATATCAGTTTCAACTGGCAGGGGTGCCCAGGGAGTTATTCTGGGTATTGCCCTAACTCACTGGACTAGCCTAACAAGACTGCTTAGGGGAGAAATTTTAGAATTAAAAAATGAAAATTATATAAAGATATCAAAAGCTCTCGGCAAATCCAAGCTTTTTATCTTTATCCACCACATCCTACCCCATATAGCAGGCCAGATGATCGTGGGACTTATACTTTTATTTCCCCACGCCATTTTACACGAATCTGCCATAAGCTTTTTGGGGTTTGGTCTATCCTTGTCAACCCCGTCCATAGGCATAATCCTATCTGAGTCGATGAAATACTTGCTCCAAGGCCACTGGTACTTGGCGTTTTTCCCGGGACTACTCTTATGTTTGGTGGTTTACGCTATAAATTTACTAGGGGAGAATTTAGGTCGTTTGCTAGACCCATATTCTTATCACAGGTGATTTTATGAATATATTAGAAATTAAAAATTTAAATATTTCTTTTTTTCAATACCAAAAGGGGCTTCAAAGACGTAGGCTAGATGTGGTTAGAAACTTAGATTTAGATTTGAAACAAGGCGAAATAATGGCGATTTTTGGGGCAAGTGGGTCTGGCAAGAGCCTGCTTGTCCACGCCATTTTGGGCCTTTTACCCTATAATGGTTTTTATGAGGGGGGAGTTTATTATAAGGGAGAAGTTCTTGATGAAAACCTCCTGGAAAAAGTCAGGGGCAAGGAAATTTTCTTTATACCCCAAACAATTAACTCCCTTAACCCCCTTCTTAAAACTGCCAACCAAGCCAGGTTGACCCTCAAAAAAACAGATTATGAAAAGCAAGAAGAAGTCTACAGGGATTTTGGTCTTGGCAAGGAAGTTGATAAAATGTATCCCTTCGAACTTTCTGGAGGCATGGCAAGGAGGGTTTTAGTTGCAGATGCAATTCTTTCTGGGGCAGAACTTATAATTGCCGATGAGCCAACCCCAGGCATGGATAAAGAGGCTACAGATGAGATAATTACTTATTTCAAAGACTTAAAGGCAGTTGGCAAGACATCTTTGATTATCAGCCACGATATAAACATGGCCTTGGCTTGTGCTGACAGGATTGGAATTTTTTATGACGGTAGGATTATCGAAGTATCTCCAGTAGAGGCTTTCAAAAACCAAGGCGAAAACCTAAAAAATCCCTATTCCCGTATGCTAATTAGGGCCCTTCCAGAAAATGGCCTAACCTTGCTAACAAACAAAGAGGTGGAAGACCTATGCTAAAAGTAGAAAACTTGTCTTTTTCCTATGATGGAAAAAATAAGATATTAAATAAAGTTAGTCTTGACTTAAATCCTGGGGAAATTTTGGGTCTTATGGCTCCATCGGGTTATGGTAAATCAACACTCGGTAAATTAATGGCAGGTTACATCAAAGCCCAAAGGGGAAGCGTAAGGGTTGATGGTCAAGATATAAATGATCTGAGGGGATTTTTGCCAGTGCAAATGGTCCATCAGGCACCAGAAAAAAACGTAAATATCAGGTGGAAGGTGGATAAAATTTTAAACGAGGGTTGGAATGTTGATAGGGATATAAAGGAAAAATTCGGGATAGAAGATTCTTTTTTGAATAAGTTTCCAACTGAATTATCGGGTGGAGAACTCCAAAGGATTTGCCTGGCAAGGGTCTTGGCGAACAAAACCAAGTACCTTATAGCAGATGAGGTTACAACTATGTTAGACTCCATTAGCCAGGCTCAGATTTGCCACCTTTTACTTCATTTTGCCAAAAAACACCAAATAGGGATTTTATTTATTTCCCACAACAAGGCCCTAGTTGACGCCATAGCTGACAGGGTAATCGACCTAAAAGAGATAAATCAAATATAAGTTGTAAATTACAAGTAAAAAGGATTTATAAATTAATTAGAAAAGAGAAAATAAGTTAGAAAATAGGATTGAAATAGTCCCAAATTTGGGATTTGGGACTAGTAGTTGTTTTTAAAATCAGCTTGGTGACCTGCCCTAAATTCTGAAGGAGGCATACCAAGGTGCTTTACAAAATTACGGAGCAGGGTTTTTGATGAATTGTAGCCGACATTTATGGCTATATCTGCAATTGGGTCATCTGTATTTACCAAGAGTTCGCAAGCTGCGTGGACCCTGACCTGGTGGAGGTAGGAATAGAAGTTTTGCTCCATAAAATAAACAAAAATCTTGTTTATATTTCGAGGGGTTATGTCAAAGTTTTTGGCCACGTCCATTATATCAATATCCCTGGCATAATTTTGATTTATATAGTCGATAAGCTTTAAATCTTCAGGTTTGAAGGTAAAAGCCACATCCCCTTCTATAAGCTGGTTTAGTTTTCTAAAGTCCTTGGTACCCATGGATTGCTTGGACTGAAAGACTTTGGAAAGTTGGGCTGGGTCTGAATAATGAACTGCCTTTGCGATTTCCTTAAGGGTCATAGAAGTGTGGATAAGGAGGAACTTCGCCTTATAAATCCTGATTTCATGGAGGATATCGAGAAAACCAAGACCTGTCACATCCTTGATATACTGGCTAATGGCAGATTCTGACATTAGAAAAATTTTCGATAAGACTTCAAGACTTATATCCTTGGATGAATTTAAAAACATATACATAAAGATATTTTCGGCTTTGGTTGCGACCGATTCGCCAAAAGTATCCTTATCGTTTACATATCTCATATAGATAATCAAAAGCTCTGTGATCTTGCACATAAGATAAATAGTGGAGAATTTTTTCTTGGTGTGGATGATTTGGTTTAGGCTATGGACGCCTACTTCGGTCCTTATATCCTCAAAGATAGCTTCGATTTTATCGCTAGCTTCTAAGTCATAGAGGGCAGACTCGTTTGTATATAGACAATTGATAAAGTCAACGTCTTCCTTGTTGAGGTTTAATTGGCTTTTCATGTAAATATTGATAAGGTTAAAATTATAAACTAAAAGATAATAAGAAATTTTCCTCTCAACTTCTATAATTTCGGAAGTTTGCCAAGGAAGGATAGAAATAATTGTGCCAGGGGCCATCTTGTAGACCCTATCCTGGATTTTAATTTTTCCCTCTCCTTCTAGGATATATAAAAACCTGCTATGCTTGTGCATGAGAGGTAGGGTTTTTCCATCATCTGATTGGATATCAAAACTGATAAGGTTTGAATCTGTCATTGACGATGAAAACGAATCCTGTAGCCTAACATATTTTTTTCCCATAAAGAAATCCTCCTTACTATATGATATTTTTTATAAATGTAAAATCAAGATTTTTTTTAAAATTTTTATAATATTCATACAAAAAACGTTTGCTTATTGAAAAAATCGTCATTTTCTTGCAAAAATAGTCAAGAAAATGGCGATTTTAAATTTTTGACAAAAAATAAAACCTTATTTGTCCGAACCGGATTCTGATTATGTGATATGATATAAGTGTGAAATCGTTACTATAAAAATTTATTGGTAACAAATAATAACAAAGGAGAGATTATTATGGCAAAAAATTTCAGAGGAAAATCATTTTTAAAGTTACTTGATTTCTCAACTGAGGACATTAGATACTTATTAGACCTATCTAAAAACTTCAAGGATATGAAAAGAGCAGGTGTTCCTCACAGATATCTAGAAGGCAAAAACATTGCTATCATATTCGAAAAAACATCTACAAGAACAAGATGTTCATTTGAAGTAGCTGGCTATGACCTTGGCATGGGCGTAACATACCTTGACCCAACAGGTTCTCAAATTGGTCATAAAGAGTCTGTAGCTGATACTGCTAGAGTTCTTGGTAGAATGTATGACGGTATTGAATTTAGAGGATTCAAACAAGAACACGTAGAAGATCTAGCTAAATACTCAGGTGTTCCAGTAGGGAATGGCCTAACAGATAAATTGCACCCAACACAAATGCTAGCTGATATGCTAACAATCGAAGAACATTTTGGTCGTCTAAAAGGACTTAAATTTGTATATTTCGGCGATGCTAGAAATAACATGGCAAACTCTCTAATGGTAGTTTGTGCTAAACTTGGTGTAAACTTTGTAGCATGTGCTCCAAAAGAGTTATTCCCAGAAGAATGGCTAGTTAAAGAATGCGAAAAAATCGCAGCTGAAAACTTCTCAACAGTTACTCTTACAGAAGATGTAGACGCAGCAAGCAAAGACGCTAACGTAATCTACACAGACGTTTGGGTATCTATGGGTGAACCAGAAGAAGAATGGGAAAAGAGAATTAAGATTCTTAAACCATACCAAGTAACAAAAGAAGTTATGGCAAACGCAGACAAAGAAGCTATCTTCCTACACTGCCTACCATCATTCCACGACAAAGAAACAAAAGTTGGAAAAGAAATATTTGAAAAATATGGTATGGAATCAATAGAAGTAACAGACGAAGTATTTGAAAGTGCACAATCATTAGTATTTGAAGAAGCAGAAAACAGAATGCATACTATAAAAGCAGTTATGTATGCAACCCTTTGCTAGTTTTATAAACTAGACTATAAACACAAGGATGGAACCGGCGGAAGGAAGTAGGCTTAGATTCTTGAAAAAATTTCACTAGTCTAAGCTGAAAGCTTCCAGCCAGGGTTCCATATAAAAAGGATTTATTATGCAAAATATATTAGATATGATATCAAAACTTACAGGTTGGTTCTGGGGATGGCCTATCCTTATAGTATTATTAGGTGGTGGTCTTTTAATCTCATTTAGAATGGGATTTGTTCAAATAAAATACCTTCCTTTCGTACTTAAGCAAACGTTTGGAAAGATATTTAAATCTGATGTTGGTGGTGAAGGATCAGTTTCACCATTCCAAGCAGCTTCAGCAGCCCTTGCTTCATCAATCGGGGCAGCTAACATAGTTGTAGCTCCATCTATCATCTTTACAGCAGGTCCAGGAGCAGTATTCTGGATGTGGATAGCAGCTCTTATAGGACAAGGTACAAAATTTGCAGAAATCGTACTTGGTATTAAATACCGTGAGAAAAACGCTGATGGCGAATTCGTAGGTGGTCCATCTTATACATTTAAAAAAGGTATAGGTGGTACTCTTGGTAAGATAATGGGATTTTTAGTTTCTTTCTTCTTTATGATTGAAATCCTTCCATCAATTACCCTACAAACAATCTCAGCAGTAGGTCCTCTTGAACAATTAGGTCTTAGCCGTCTAGTTGGCGCAGTTGTTATTACTATCTTAGTAGTATTAGTAGCTTACGGTGGTATCAAGAGAATCGCTCAAGTAACTGAAAAAATGGTTCCATTAATGGCAGCTATTTATATCATAGCAGGTCTTATAGTTATAATCATGCACATCGACCAAGTTCCAGCAGCATTTAAAGAAATCTTTGTTGGTGCTTTTAATCCAAGAGCTATCGGTGGTGGTGTTGCAGGCGCAGGTATCTCAGCTTTAATCAAAGCCGGTGCAGCTAGAGGATGCTACTCTAACGAAGCTGGTATGGGTTCTGCTCCATACGCACACGCTACAGCAGTTACTGACCATCCATGCCGTCAAGGTATGTGGGGTATCTTCGAAGTTATCGCTGATACAATCATAGTTTGTACAATCTCTGCCCTTGTTGTATTAACAACAGGTCTATGGCAAAACCCAGATATGAAAGATATCGGAGTTGAAAGAGCATTTAACTCAGCTTTCGGTCAAATCGGTACCGCAATAATCGCAGTTTCACTCTTCCTATTCGTACTTTCTACAATCATAGTAATAGTATTCTACGCTGAAAAACAAGGTGAATACTTATTTGGTACAACAGTAGGTAAGATAGTTAGATTTATAGCTTGCGCTATGATCCTTCTTGGTGGTTTTGTATCATTTGATAACGCAGGAGTATTTCTTGATGCAACCCTAGGATTAGTTGTATTTACCAACATGGTTGGTATGATTATCTTAAGTGGTGAGATTAGAGAACTTGTTGATGAATTCTTCGGAGATTCTAAATTCTACCCAGGAGCAAAAGAAAAATAAATTAAACTAAGGTTTAATTAACAGGTGCATAAAACTAAAAATGTCCGATTCTTTCGGATATTTTTAGTTAAGGCATTTGAAAAAAATATAAATTCAAGATTTATCTTGTTAAGGATTATTTAATGGAAGAATTAGATGAAATAAGAGACGAATTAAAAATGGACAAAACCATAAAGAAAGATGTTGGCCCAGAGGTATTTATATTTCTGATAGCCTTCTTAGGCCTCTTTATCTATATGGGTTCTATAATGGGCGGGACAAACATGATCAAGACTATGATGATGACATCATACGATCTTTTGATGAACGTCTGCCTATATTTGATGGCCGTTGCAGTTTTAGCAGGTGGTATATCTGCTATATTTTCAGAATTTGGCGTTATTGCCTTAGTAAACAGGCTTGTTTCAAAGATAATGAAGCCTATATACGACCTACCAGGTGCATCTTCTCTTGGTATGCTAAATTGTTTTATGTCTGATAACCCAGCCATATTAACTCTTGCAGCTGATGATAACTTTAGAAAGTATTTCAAAAAATACCAGATGCCAGCCCTAACCAACCTAGGAACTTCCTTTGGTATGGGACTTATCACTGTTACATCTATGATGGCCCTACCAGTTGATAATGCTATGAAGGGTGCCCTTATTGGACTTCTTGGTGCTGTAGTTGGTTCTATCATATCAGTTAGACTTATGATTTCTAGGACCAAAAAATATTACGGTACAGAAGAGATGGTTGAAACCAAGGGAGCAGCAAACGTACCAGATGGATATAGAAAAGTCAGAGAAGGATCACCAGGGGCTAGGTTTATAACAGCCTTCCTAGATGGTGGTAAGGTCGGAGTAGACATGGGTGTTGCAATAATCCCAGGTGTTTGCCTCATTTGTACCCTAGTAGTTATGCTTACAAATGGTGCAGGACCTAACGGTTATACAGGTGAAGCCAACCAAGGAATTGCAATATTACCAATGATAGGTGAAAAACTTGCCTTCCTCATCAACCCACTTTTTGGTTTTAACTCACCAGAAGCCATAGCTGTTCCAATCACAGCCCTAGGCTCAGCTGGAGCTGCTATTGGTATAGTAGCAGATATGTCTGGCAGAGGCATCGTAACAGCAAACGACATAGCAGTATTTACATCAATTTGTATGTGCTGGTCAGGCTATTTATCAACCCACATAGCCATGATGGATGCCCTAGAGACAAAAGAAATGACAGGAAACGCAATATTGTGCCATACTATAGGAGGTTTAGGAGCAGGAGTTGCTGCTCACCTAATATATATGGTGTTAGGATAGGTAAATATGGATATAAGTAAGTATTCCCAATCTTCTGTGGAAATTATTAAGGAAGCTAACAAGGTTGCTATTAGAAAAAATAATGTAGAGGTATCTGACCTTCACATTTTCTATGCGATTTTAACCTTGGAAGAAAAATTGATAAGGACTTATTTTAAGGAATTAAAGCTAATCTACCAAGACATTTTAGATGGTACAGAAAATGCCTTGACTAAATTAAGGTCAGCTAAGGGGATTAGCTCACTTTACACATCTAGGTCCTACCAAAGAGCCCTTTTAATAGCAGAAGAAATTTCTAGAAACCAGTTTGAAGAAAAAATTAAGACCGAACATTTGGTGTTGGCCCTTTTGAGGGAGGCTGATATGCCGACGGCAAAACTTGCGGCTACACATGGTCTAACTTATGAAAAATTTAACGAACTTGTTGCCAAGAAATTTAACGAATACCTACTAAAGGGCGTTGACCAAGAAACTATAATTAACCTTGAAAAATACGGAACAGTTCTCACCAAGGAAGCCATCGAAGGAAGGCTAGATCCAGTGATTGGCAGGGAAGAGGAAACCAGAAACGCCATCAGGATTCTTTCTAGAAGGATAAAAAACAATCCGGTTTTAATCGGAGATGCGGGTGTTGGTAAAACTGCCATAGTTGAAGGGATTGTCCAGAGGATTGTGGCAGGCGATGTGCCTGATGATTTGAAAGATAAGATTATTTTTTCCCTAGACATGACAGCCCTAGTGGCAGGTGCCAAATACAGGGGAGATTTTGAAGAAAGACTTAAAAAAATTCTTGAAATTATCAAGGACTCTAAGGGAAGGATAATTCTATTTATAGATGAAATCCACAACATAATTGGCTCTGGTTCTGCATCGGGAACTATGGATACAGCCAATATGCTAAAGCCAATGCTTGCCCGTGGGGAGATTTTAACCATAGGAGCAACTACCATCGAGGAATACAGAAAATATATCGAGGTAGACAAGGCCTTAGACAGGCGTTTTCAAAAAATCTTAATCGAAGAACCGAGCATTGAAACAACCATAGCCATCATGAGGGGAATCAAATCAAAATACGAAAACCACCACATGATAAAAATTACAGACCCTGCCCTTACAGAGGCAGTCAAGTTATCAAAGAGGTTTTTGACAGATAGAAAACTCCCAGATGTGGCAATTGACGTTATAGATGAGGCCTGTGCCCAGGTGAAGATGGCAAGAGACCAAAAACCAGAAGAACTGGATAAGCTCCATAGGGAGATTGTCCAGCTTGAAATGGAGAACATTGCCCTAAAAAACGAAAAAGATAGCCTATCGACTCACAGGTCCAAGGAAAAAGAAGAACAAATCAAAAAGCTTGAAGAAGAGCTTGCTGAAAAAACTGAACTCTATGAAAAAGAAAAAGAAAGACAAGAAACTATTGTCAAACTCGAAAGAGAAATCGACATCATTGGCTTTGAAATTGAAGAAGCCAAGGATAAGAGAGATTTTGAAAACCTAGATAAGTTTGTAAGTCTAAAAGAAAAAGTAAGCGAAAAGTTAAAGAAAATAGAAAATCAGGGCGAATTTTATCCCCTAAGGACCAAGGTCGGTGTATCGGAAGTTAAGGATATCATTTCAAAGATGAGTGGGATGCCAAAGTCCAAGCTCCAATACGACAAACTTGATTCTATAAAACAAGTAAGGGAAAAACTCAAGGAAGAATTCGTTGGTGGCGATGATATGATTGATAAGATTATCAATACCTACATCATAGCTGAGGGTGGACTTTTTGAGAGAAGTAAACCTGTCCTAAGTTTCCTTGTTACAGGGCCATCATCTTCGGGTAAGTCTTATATAGCCAAACTTTTGGCAGATTATCTCTATGAGGGGGAAAAATCCCTACTTAGCTTTGATATGAGCGAGTTTACCGACAAGTCATCAATCACCAAGCTAATTGGTGCACCTCCAGGCTATGTTGGTTACGAATTTGGAGGAGTTTTGACCCAGGCTTTAAGGACTAGACCTTACAGCGTGTTGGTTTTTGAAAATATTGAAAATGCACATTTTGAAGTGCAAAACCTAGTTTTACAAATCATCCAAGACGGAACCATCAAGGATAATAAGGGACGTGATATCAACCTTAAAAATTCTATCGTGGTTTTAACTATGACTGTAGATGGGGATGATAAGTATGAAGAATACGCCAAAGAAAAGCTCGACGTCGACTTTGGCAAGTATGTAGATTATGTCTTCAAATTAGGCCGTCTTGATGATGATAAGTTGGATAAGCTTATTTCTCTAAATTTCAAAGACTTAGAAAAAGCCCTAGGAGAAAGGCAAATAAAGCTTTCCTATGCTGATGGATTTTTCCAAAAGTTTAGCGAATATATAAGAGAAGAGGGCTTTGATGCAAGGAGCCTAAAGAAGCTTATAGAACAGGATGTTTACTTTTTGATTTGCGAGAAAAACCTCGAAAGCGAAATAAAAGCATTCTCAGAATTAACTTTAGATTTTGATAGGAATTTCACTGTCAAATTAAAAGAAAATAAAAATAAGGAGTAGAAAAATGGAATTTAAAGTACCAGAATTTGTTACACCAGACTTTTCAGAAGAAAAGTTCAAGAAAGCACAAAATATTAGCCTACAAGAAGTAGAAAAAGACGGTGTTGCACCTGATGATTTCTACCTTACCCGTCACATGCCAACATTTTATAAGGTTGATGGCGAGTGGCAATTACCTGAACATACATCTATCAACTGCGTGGCAGTTTTAAAAGACGGCAAAATAGAAATAGTTGAAATAAGAGAGCTCAAAAAGGGCGATCAAGTCGTAGTAAGCGAAGACGGAAAGCTTGAAGACGGTATATTTGTTTACAACAACGCCTTCCCAGAAGATGTATATTCTAAACCAGGCAAGGCTGTAGAAACATCATTTTCTGAAGACTATGACAACCTCTTCGAACTTTTAAGGCACGAAAGAGATTCAGAAGATGGTTATATAGTATGGGTACTAGGTCCATCAGTAGTATTTGACTACGATACAAGAAAAGCCCTTAACCAACTAGCAGAAAATGGCTATATCAACTGCCTTTTAGGCGGAAATGCCATGGCAACCCATGACCTCGAAGGTGGATTTTTAAATACAGCTCTTGGTCAAAATATCTACACCCAAGAAAATCAACCAATGGGCCACTATAACCACCTTGACCTCCTAAACGAAGTTAGAACAACAGGTTCAATCAAAGATTTCATCGCAAGTGGAAATGTAAAAGACGGTATCATCAAGACCCTATCAGATATGGACGTTCCATTTGTACTTTCAGGTTCAATCAGAGATGACGGCCCACTTCCAGAAGTAATTGGCGATGAAGACAGGGCTCTTTCTGAAACAAAGAAAGAACTCGACAAGGCAACAGTAATTATTTGTATAGCAACCATGCTCCACTCCCTATCAGTAGCCAACATGGCATCTAGCTATAGGATCAGAAAAGACGGTAAAATTTCACCAGTTTACCTCTATTGTGTAGACGTAACAGAAAACGTAGTCCACAAGGTAGGAGCAGCTAGGGAGAATCTTGCCTATGTACCAATGGTAACAAATGTACAAGATTTCGTAGTAAACTGTGAAAAAGCTCTAGTAAGTCCAGCCAACAAGGCCTTTGCTAGAGAAATGGAAATTCCTGAAATGGAATATGTAGAAGCAGGTAAAAAAGCTGATAGCAATGAAGGAGAGATACAATAATGAAATTTGAAATGCCAAAATACCATCATCCAGATTTTGAAAAAGATTTTCTAAAAAATGCCCCAAATGTAACCCTAGAAGAAGTAAAGGTAGATGGCCTAAGCCCTAGAAATTACCACGCTCGTTCAGTTTATCCAGAATACTGCAAAATAAACGACAAATGGGTTCTAGCAGCAGAAGCAAGAATGGATACAGTTTGTGTAGCAAACGACA
>NZ_CAUPFR010000022.1:0-18923 GCF_963510575.1 uncultured Anaerococcus sp.
TAACATAAGAATCATCTGGGACACGTCTTGCAATCCAGTGGTGGCCACCGATAGTTTCTAGCCACCAAATTTCATTTTCATCTTGGAAGGCAATGCCGTTTTTTTCGTAAGTGCCATATTCTTCTAGGAGGGAACCTAGACGGATAACGCCTTCTCTAGCGGAATTTATATAGGGAAGGACGATTGAAACAAGATCCTCCTCGCCAATACCACCTGGAACTTCTTCCTTAAAATCCTTATCACCTTTTTTGCCAACTGGTTTTTGGTAAACAACGAGAGGATCTGCCCCCAAAACTCTTTCATTAGAGGTAATAGTCTCAGTCGCAGTCATAGCGACATTCTTAGAATTAACTCCACAAGCCCCCCAAATACCTTGTCCAGCCACAGCTTCGGGCATGGCTGTATAGGTTAGAGGATTTTCTGGTAGGGGAATCTCCACCTTAGAAATAACTGCTTTATAGACCTTAACTTGGTCTTCACTCTTTATTAAAACAAACTTTTTTGGACTGTATGAACCACTGCCAGAATCTTCGTTTCTGGCAACTAGGGTTGAACCGTCAAAACTTGCATTTTTACCTACAAGTATAGTTGTACATGCCATAGTAAATCTCCTTTATATCATTATATAAATAATGTACCGTTTACCCATGGAAATGAAACAAAAATTAAAAAAAATTTAAAAAAAATTCGAAAAAATATCCTTGATTAAATGGCTAAATTTAAACGTTACTTACCTGAGATAAAACAAAATGTTAAGAAATTTTCGATAACGATTCCGAAAAATCATTGACATAAATATAAGTATTAGATATAATAGTGATGTGATAAACGCTTTCATATCATTTTTTAGGAGGAAATATGAAAAAAGGAATAAAAACAATAATGGCCCTATCACTTGCCTTTGTTATGGCAGCATGTGGTGGAGCTAAAGACGGCGGCAAAGAAGCTGCAGACGGCGGCAAAGAAGCTAACAAAGATGCTAGCACAAAATTAACAGTTCAAGCTGAAGAAGGCTGGGTAGAATATTACAAAGCTGCTGCAGAACGTGTTAAAAAACAATTCCCAAATGCAGACATTGAAATCAAAACAGTTGGATCTTTTGATAACTTAGACGTTATAGATTCTACAGATGCAACCAACGAAGACGTTGCAGACCTATTTGCAATTCCAGCAGACAGACTTTACGGTCTACAAGGAAACGATGTACTTGCTAAAATAGACTCTCAAAAACTTGCAAAAGAAATCGGTGGTTGGGATGATTTTGATAAGGGAATCGGCGGAAACTTCAAAATCGATGGCGAATATTTTGCTTTCCCATTCAACATTGAAACACTTATTACTTATGTAAACACAGCAAACGCTAAAGAGAAAAACATAGACTTATCTAAACCTATCGAAATTAACGATGTTAAAGATGAATCTACAGTTTTACTACCAATCTACAATGCTTGGTTTGGTGTTGCTGCAACAAACTCTTCAGGAATCGAACTTCTTGGCAAAGATAAAGATGGTAAATTATTCTCAGACTTCACAAAAGAATGGGATGAATTAGAACCAGAAAAACAAGCAACAATCAAAGCTCTTTTCGAATACTGGAAAAAACACAACGAAGCTGGTACACAATTATTCGATGCTGATGCAGGCGACGGATATGTAGACGAAACATTCAAATCTGGCAAGGGTGGTGTAGCAAGACTTGACGGACCATGGGCAGCAGGTAATGTAGCTGAATTAGCCGGCGAAGGCAACCTTGACATCCTACCAATCAGCCAACTAACAATAGCAGGCAAACCTCTAAAACACTGGCAAAGTGGTTGGGGACTTGCAATGAACGCTAGAATCGAAGAAGATGCTGACAAGGTAGCTCTTGCAGAAGCAATGATCAAAGAAATTGTAAACCCAGAATTTGCAGCTGACCTATTCAAAGCAACAGGCAAAATTCTTGAAAACGTAAGCGCTGAAACATATCAAGGAATGGATCTTCCAGAAACTGATAAGAAAATCATAGCAGCTACAATTACTTCTTACAAAGATGCTCAAGCAAGACCACTATTCAAAGAGTGGGGCAATGTATGGGATACCTACAAAAACGCAATCCTATCTTGGAACTCTGTAAAACCAGCTGACGAAAAAGCTGCATACGCAGAATTAAAAGCATCATTCGAAGCAATGATGGCAAACTTTAACCATTAAAATTGTTAAGGGGCGAGCTTTAAGGCTAGCCCCTTATATTTAAAAAATATGGAAAAAGAAAAACAAAGAAATAAATTTCTCCTACAAATCCTAGTAGTATCTGCAGCAATCATCCTAAATTTCAGCCTAGAAGCAATGATGATGGCCAAGGATCCTAGTGTTTTTGAAACTATTTCTAAATTCAAAACGGGACTAAGTTATGACGATTTTTTAAATTCGATCATTTTTTCTTTACTTACAAAGGTAGTAAATCCCATAACTATATCCCTATACACCTTTTTTACTATTAAAAAATACGGAATTAACAAAACCTATAAGCTATTTTTTGGGGCAATGACTCTTATTTCTATAGTCAACCTATTTTTTTCATTTAGCATAGGATCTGTATTTTATTATCTAGGACTTATACTAAATATATTCTTACTAATAGTAATAACAAGACAAGAAAGGTAATTATAATGACTTATGAAAAAAGCCTTATAGATAGGAGGGGCAGGACTTTTCCAAGGAAAAATCAATATATAATAGATTTGATTAAGGCAAAAGAAATCGGTTCCAGCCCTCAATATACTAAAGCAAACCATCCATACAATATTAAGTTAAAAGAATATGATGATCAGAAAAAAGCCCTCCTAGAAAAAGCAAAAAGTGAGGCAAATTCTGATAAAAACCTTCCAACAGATGGTAAATTAAAAGACCTATATATAGAAAAACTCATAGCAGAAAAAATGCAAGCTTTCTATGAGGAAAACAAAGACTTATCTTATGAAAGTCTTCTTGATTATAGGTTAAATGAACTAAATGTAACAGAAATACCAAAAATTTTAGACCACGATCAATTCTTAAAAGACAGCCTAAAAGACGCAGAAGAACGTCAAAAAAACTTAACAAGCGAATTTATTTCAGAAAAAAGTAAGTTTATCGAGGCTGATAGGAAGGTACTTAAGGAAAAATACGAACACGACGTAGCTGAAATTGAAGAATCCTTCAAGGAAGAAAGAATTTCTAAAAAGGCCTACAAGGCTACCAAAGAACAATTAAAACAAAAATTTAAAGACCAAAACCTAAAGATAGACTACAGGAACCCAGAAATATCCTTAAAAGAAGAAATTGAATCTTATAAGTACAAGCTTAAAGAAGACCTCAAACACTCTTTGAAAATTCTGGAAGAAGAAAGATCAGATGCTAGGAGAAGGACTCCTGTTGAAGTAGAAAAGGAAAGACCTTTTAAATCAATAATCACAGCCCCAATCCCAGGCCTTGGCCAACTATTAAATGGTCAATGGCAAAAAGCTTTGATGTTCTTTATAGGAGCCCTATTTGTATATTTCGTAGCCATCCCATATGCGCTTGGCTTTGGAAACTACCAAGGGCAAGGTATAGCAGGTCTTATTTCCCTAGCCCAAGGCGGTAAGAGACTTGATAGGTCAATAATCTTTATGATAGAGGGTATTTTAGCCCTAGCCTTTGTATTAATAGCCCTTGCAATTTTTATAGGATCATTCTTGGATGCCTATAGGACAGAAAAGGGAGAAATCCAAGGTATTAGACCAAATTCCTTCTTTGAAACAAGAAAATACCTAAGAACAGACGGTTTCCCATACCTAATCACTTCACCAGCACTTTTGGTAATCATCTTTATAGTAATAGTACCAATAGTGACAGCCATCCTTATTTCATTTACAAATATGGACCCACAACACCAAAACAAGTTCGCTTGGGTTGGCCTAGGCAACTATATTTCTATAGCTAAGGGTCAAGGAATAGCAGGTAAGGCTTTCTGGCATATATTTGGTTGGACAATAGTGTGGACAATAGCAGCTTCTACCCTTGCCATTGTGCTAGGCTTTATCTTTGCCCTCATGGTTAACAACGAAAGAATCAAAGGTAAAAAGTTCTTTAGAACTATCTACCTCTTACCATGGGCAATCCCAGCCTTCATCACAATCATGTTCTTCTCAATCATGACCAGCCGTGGTGGTGTAATAACAGAAGCTGTAAATTCTTTGTTTAACACATCGTTAGATATAAAAAATAATACAATCCAAACTAGAACAGCCCTAGTGCTACTTCAAGGATGGTTGGGACATTCATATATATTCCTACTAACAACTGGTGTACTCCAAGCTATACCGAAGGACTTATATGAAGCAGCAAGCATAGACGGAGCTACAGGATTCCAAAGAACCCTAAAGATTACAATACCTTTGGTGCTTTTCCAAATATCTCCAATGCTAATCAACCAATACACATTCAACTTTAACAACTTCTCAATAATTTACCTCTTTAACGGTGGCGGACCATTCAATCCACAAGTTTACGGTAACTTAGCGGGATCAAGTGATATTTTGATTTCATACATCTACAACTTGACTATGAACAGTCAATACCAGGCTATAGGAGCTGCGATTACAGTATTTATTTCAATAATACTCATAATCATTTCCTTCTTCGGCTACATGAAATCATCAGCCTTCAAGGAGTATTAGTATGTTTAAGAAAAAGAAAAATAAAGACCTCTACCTATCAGACCTCCAGCCCCTTACAGCTGCAGGCAAGGTAGCCTTGACAATTTCCTACCTAATCTTATTTATATGGGCTGCGATTATAGTTGTACCTTTAGTAATAATGGTTGTTTCATCCTTTAATGGCAGCCAAGGTCAATATATATCAATGACCGGAGACTATGTATTTTCTTTAAATAATTTTAAGTATTTATTTGAAAAAACTCAGTTCTTAAGATGGGTAGTAAATACACTAAAAATAGCAACAGCAACAACAATCCTTACCCTAATCTTTGTATCATTTACAGGTTATGCCTACTCAAGATTCAGATTTAGGGGCAAGAAAGCAAGTCTTATAACCATAATGCTAGTTCAGATTATCCCAGCCTTCGCAGGAATTACTGCCTACTACGCTATTCACACAATTATTTCAGGTGTAGTTCCAGTATTCACTCGTACAATGATGCTGATTTTAATCTATTCTGGTGGGGCAATAGCAGGTAATACCTTCATCTTAAAAGGTTATCTTGATTCTATTTCCCAAGAGCTTGACGAGGCTGCAAGGATAGACGGATGTTCAAACTTCCAAGTTTATAGGCTAATAATCATGCCACTCGCTAGACCTATGCTTGCAATCATAGCTCTTCAATGTTTCATAGGACCATTTCTTGATTACATGATGCCAAAAATACTCTTGACAAATCCAGCAGATTACACCTTGGCAACAGGCCTCTTTACCCTAATATCAGACGTTAGGAATATGAACCAACCGGCCTTTGCAGCAGGAGGCTTCTTATCAGCCATCCCTGTTATGCTCCTCTTCTTGTTCTTACAAGATGAGTTAGTTGGAGGATTGTCATCAGGTGCAGTGAAAGGATAAAATAATGAGAGTAAAATTAGATAATTTAGGAAAAAAATATGAAGGTAGGGATAAATTTACCATCAGACACATAGACCTTGACATCAAAGACAAGGACTTTTGTGCCATCTTAGGACCTTCTGGATGTGGTAAATCAACCCTAGTTAGAATGATAGCGGGCCTTAACTCAATAACAGAAGGTACCCTATATTTCGGCGACAAAATAATGAACACAGTAGAGCCAAAGGACAGGGATATAGCCATGGTATTCCAATCCTACGCTCTCTACCCACACATGACAGTATATGATAACATGGCTTTCTCCCTAAAAATGAAAAACGAGAGAAAAGAAGTCATCGACCAAAGAGTTCAAGAAGCGGCAGACATCTTACAATTAAGAGACTACCTATACTCTAGACCATCAGACATCTCAGGTGGTCAAAGACAAAGGGTAGCCCTAGGCCGTGCTATAGTTAGAAAACCATCAGTATTCCTTATGGACGAACCTCTTTCAAACCTTGATGCCAAGCTTCGTGAACACATGAGAGTTGAAATCGTAAGGATACACAACCAGCTAGAAACAACCAGCTGCTATGTAACCCACGACCAAACAGAAGCCATGACCATGGCAACAAAGATTATCCTTCTTGACCAAGGTAAAATCCAACAAGTGGGAGCTCCAAATGAATTCTATCAAAGACCAGAAAACCTCTTCGTAGCAGGCTTTATCGGTTCACCAACTATGAACATCATAGAAGGAAAGATAGAAAATGGTATGTTTGTCAACAAGTCTGGCCTCATGAAAGTAAAGGCAAATGACAAAGATGCAGCATTCCTCAAAAACTATGAGGGCAAGGAAGTTTGTTTAGGAATTAGATCTGAAAGATTTATACCAGGCGAACACGACTATAACTCTGTAACATCAACCATAGAAGTTATAGAAATGCTAGGTAAGGAACAAATAATCTACTCAAGGATGAGTGACGGAACAGAGCTCGTAATAAGCCAACCAGGCCACTTTGAATACAGAATAGGTGAAACTCACACCTTCAGCCTAGACCCAGAAGCCCTCCACTTCTTTGACGGAGAAACAACTGAGAGAATTAACTAAAAAAGAGAGTCGGATACCCGACTCTTTTTTTAGTGGAAATTTTAGGAAAATATTAAAAAAACAAATCTATAGACAAAAGTATTTTAATTTAGGCTTTAAGATTGAAATCAAAACCCTCAATTTTTAGCAATTTCTCCTTAATTTTCCTCCCATAGGCAAAACCACCTATAGAACCATTGGATTTTATTACCCTGTGGCAGGGGACTATTATTAAAAATGGATTTTTGCCTATGGCAGTTCCAACTGCTTGGATTGCCTTTGATCTTCCTATCATCTTTGCTATATCCTTATAAGAGCGAGTTTCGCCGTAGGGGATTTTCAAAAGGGCTTGCCAGACTGATTTTTGAAAGGAAGTGCCTTCTAGGTTTAAAAGGTCAAGTCGGTCGAAATTTTTCCTGCTTCCTGCCAAATATTCTAATATCTGAACTTTAAAAAAATTGAAAAGCTCATTTTCATCGCTATTTTCACAGCTTCCACCGACTAATTCTATTTTTCTTATTTTTTCTTCATAGGAAATTTTTATATTTCCTAGTTCACTTTTAAAATATCCATATTTCATATCTTCATTATACCATGGTTAATTTCTCAAAAATTCGTATAATGATAGGAGTAAAGGGGTTATTATGGAAAGAATAGAAAAAATTCAAAAAATTGTAGATTTTATAAAATCCGGCGAAAAGGACGAAAAGGACTTTAGGCTGGGTTTTGAAATAGAGCACTTTGTTGTAAATAAGGATACTTTGGAGAGTCAATCTTTTTATGGGGAAGATGGGATTGGGGAGATCTTAGAAGACCTAACCAGCCTTGGCTATAAAAAAATTGGTGAATCTGGTATGGCCTTTTCTGATGGCAATGTTGATATTTCAATAGAACCAGCTGGCCAATTCGAACTTGCCCTAAGGGCTAAGTCTTCTGTGGGTGAACTTTTTGAAGTTTATAAGTCTCATATGGCAAGGCTTATCCCTATTTTTGAAAAAAGAGGACTTTTATTGGTAGCTCTTGGTTACCATCCCAAATCTAAAATTGATGATATAAAGATTATTCCAAAGGCTCGCTACGATTTTATGTACAAATATTTTGAAAAATACGGCGGAGAATTTGCCCACAACATGATGAAGGGGACTAGCTCCATGCAGTTGGCAGTGGATTATAAAAATGAAGAAGATTTCAAAAAGAAATATTTTCTCGCCTCCGCCCTTAGTCCATTTTTGTATTCAGTCTTTGATAATTCCTTGATTTTTGAGGGGGAAATCTATATAGACAGGAACCTTAGGCAAACTATCTGGGAATATACAGACAGGGACAGGACTGGACTTTATGATTTTGCCTTTGATTCAGATTTATCCTACAAAAAATATGCAGAAAAAATCCTTGATACACCGATGATTTTTATGCCAACACCCGATGGTGAAGCCTATGTAGGTAGGAAAACTTTAGATGAACTAATGACTGAGGAAAATGCTGACCAAATGGTAAACCATGCCCTTTCTATAGTTTTTCCAGATGTGAGGGTAAAACAATATATAGAAATTAGGATGCCAGATAACATCCCATATCCTTACAATATGGCGGCAGCCGCTCTAATAAAGGGCATATTTTTTGATGCTCAAACCCTAGAAAAGGTCTGCGGATTATTCCAAGGTATGACCTACGATGAAGCCCAAAAGCTTAAAAACAACGCATCTAGGATGGGGATTTTTGCCCTTTATGAAAATGTGGAAATTTACCAACACGTCCTAGATATAATCGATGTAATAAGGCCGGTTTTAGACGAAAATGAAAATAAATACCTGGACGAACTTGAAGCTATGCTTGATTTTGGGATTGTTCCAAGGGATATTTTTGCAAAAATTTATAAGGATAGTCCAAAGAGGGCGGTCTACGAATTTTCTGTAAATAGGTTTGTAGAGGCAAACAATGGCTAAGGTCAAAAAAGCCTACGAATGCACTAACTGTGGCCATGTCCAAAATGTTTGGGCTGGCCAATGCCCGTCTTGCAAAAAGTGGGGAAGCCTAGTTGAAACAACCATCAAGGAGGAAAAGTCAGGCAAAAAAGTCGTCCTTGATGATGATAAAAAAGCCAAAATGTTAAAGGAAATCGAAATAAATGAGTCAGAGAGAATCCACTCAACCTACGAAGAATTCGACAGGGCTGTTGGTGGAGGTCTTGTGAGGGATTCAGTTTCTATCCTAACCGCCCGCCCTGGCGCAGGTAAGTCTACACTTTTACTCCAATTATCAAAGTCTTATGCAGATAGCGGCCTCAAAGTCCTATACGTTTCCGGAGAAGAAAGTGAAAGCCAAATAAAATCAAGGGCAATAAGGATTATGAAAGAGGAACCAAAAAATCTTTGGATTCTTTCGACAAATTCTATGGACCTTGCCATAAAGGAAATAAAGGCAACTCACGCTGACATTGTAATTTTAGATTCTATCCAGACCTTTTCCCTCCAAGAATTTGACAACAAGCAGGGCTCCCCTACCCAAACCATAGAAGTGGCAGGCAAGGCAGTGGAAATGGCAAAAAATCCAGAAAAGAAACGTGCCTTCATCATGGTAGGCCACATGACAAAAACAGGAGAAATGGCAGGACTCCGTACCCTAGAGCACTTGGTAGATACAGTCCTAATCTTAGATGGTAGTCCTGATGAAGATTTAAGAGTTTTAACATCTAGCAAAAACAGGTTTGGAAGGACAGGTGAAATTGGGTTATTTTCAATGGACGAAGAAGGGTTGATAGAAATAACAAATCCAAGCGAATATTTCATCACCCAAAGAGATAGCGAAATCGAAGGATCAGCCATTTCTGTAACCAAGGAAGGGTCAAGACTCCTAGAGGTAGAAATAGAATCCCTTGTATCAAAGTCTTTTATGCCCTATCCCCAAAGAATAGGAGATTCCCTAAGGCGTGATGACCTAAATACCCTTATTTCCATCCTCCAAGAAAGGGCAGGCCTAAATTTATTTGACATGAATGTTATAATCAAAACTACAGGTGGGCTTAAATTATCAGAACCATCTGTAAACCTTGCTATAATCATGTCTATCGCTTCCTCTTACCTAAAAAAACCAATTTCAGATAAGGTGGTTTTCATAGCAGAAGTGGGCCTTACAGGCGAACTAAAAAAGGTACCCCAGGCTAAGCAAAGGGTCAAGGAATTAGAAAGGCTCGGCTATAAAAAAGTCTATTTGGCAAAAAATAGCCTAGATCAAAAAGAATTTAAAACTATAAAAATTATGCAGATGGTGAACATAAAAGATGTCATAAAAGACGTCTTCAAAGCCTAAGTTTTAGGGCTTATTCTTGATATATATTAAAAATAAGGTATATTTTATAAGTAAATTTTATACAGACAGAATTTTTGTAAGGAGTGTTGTATGAAAAAAAATATATTTTTAGTTGGCGCACTTGCTCTAGTACTTGCAGCTTGTGGAAATTCAGCAGATAAGGGAGCTGACAAGGCTGGGGATGCAGCAACAACAGAAAAGACAGGCACAGCAACAGCTGCAGGTTATGGTGGAGATATCAAACTAACAGTAAAATTGGAAGGCGATACAATCAAAGATATAGTAGTCGATGAACACAAAGAATCAGAAGGAATCGGCGCAGATGCACTTCCAGAATTAGTAGAAGCAGCTAAAAAAGCAAACAGCGAAGACATTGACAATATCTCTGGCGCTACAGATACAAGCGAAGCATTCAAGCAAGCCCTAAAAGATGCAATGGCAGCTGCAAAATAGATATAAATGGGTAGGAAATCCTGCCCCTTTATAGGCTTTGAGAAATCGTTTACAAGACACGTAAAAGGAGAGATTATGAAAAAAATAAAAATTACAGCCTTAGCTCTTGCCCTATCTCTTTCTGCGTGCAGTAAAGATGAGAAAGTAACTGAAGATGCTAAAGACAAAGAACAACCAGCAAAGACCGAGAAAACCATAGATGATGGTAGCTTTGAAGAAGTAGCAACAGGGCATAATGGAGATATCAAACTATCTGTCACCTTCAAAGACAATAAGATTGAAAAGATAGATGTAGTTGAATCTTCTGAAACACCAACAATTGCAGATACAGGATTCAAAGAAATAATCAATAGAATCTTGGAACATCAAACTAGCAAGGTTGATAATATTACCGGAGCAACTGTAACCTCCAATGCTGTAAAATCTGCAGTATCAAAGGCTATCGATGAAGCTCATGGTAGTGAAGACTTCAAGAAAGAAGTAAAAGAAGAAGCAAAAGAAGCGATTAATATAGATACTGATTTATTGGTTGTAGGTGCTGGTGGAGCAGGTTTAAGTGCAGCCTTGTCAGCAGACCAAGAAGGCAATAAGGTTACAGTTTTAGAGAAAAACGCCATGCCAGGTGGTCATACTGCCTTATCTGGTGGTTTTGCTTTAATAACAGGTTCAAAAACACAAAAAGATATTTATGGTGTTAAAAACGACACAGTAGAGTCTGTCTATGAAGATAATATGAAAAATGGTGGAGGAAAATCTATACCAGAAGATTTGAAGCTTTATGCAGAGAAAATGGGAGAAGCAACAGATTGGACTGTTGATTATGTAGGTTCAAAAATCCCTGAAAAATTAACTCCACTCGGCGAAAATAGCGTAGATAGGGCTATGATTTACGAAGGAGCCGGAGCTGGTTTCGTCCAATCACTTTTAGATAAGATAAAAGATACTAAGATAGATTTAAGGACAAATACAAAAGTAACTGAATTGATTTATAAAGACGG
Source organism: uncultured Anaerococcus sp. (assembly GCF_963510575.1). Lineage (GTDB taxonomy): Bacteria > Bacillota > Clostridia > Tissierellales > Peptoniphilaceae > Anaerococcus. The sequence continues at coordinate 11,407 of NZ_CAUPFR010000022.1, forward strand.
CAAGGTTGTAGGTGCTAAAGCTACAATGTCTGACGGAACACCAGTAGAAGTAAAGGCTAAGGCAGTCCTTCTTGCTACAGGTTCTTATGGTGCTAATAAGGAAATGCTTCCAGAAAGATTGGACAAATTTGTATTTTATGGTGCTCAGCTCGCCCAAGGTGAAGGTCAAAAAATGGCTCAAAAGATTGGAGCAGATGTTGTAAACCAAGGCTATGTAGAACTTTTTGAAAACGGTGTTGAATGGAAACCAGGTATAGCTAAATCAACCTATAATGGTTCTATGGCAACTTGGGATGTATCAGGCATCTTGGTTGATAGGGCAGGAAATAGGGTTGTAAATGAAAGATCTGCAGGTATTAACATTGTAAAGGAAATGGAAAAACAAGAAGACGGTAGATTATTCTTGATAATGGATGCTGATACTTACAAGGCTTTTGAAGATAATGTTGCAGGTTATGGTATTACAAAGAAAATGCTTGATGATTGGTTGGCAACAGATGGAGCAAAAATTCCTTATTTTGCAAAGGCTGATAGCCTCGAAGAATTAGCTAAAAAGGTAAAAATCGATCCAGCAGGATTGAAAAAGACTGTTGAGAGATACAATGGCTTTGTAGAAAATAAAAAAGACGAAGACTTTGGTAGAAATCCTAATTATATGAAAGCTAAGATTAGCGAAAATGGCCCATATTACGTTGTTGAGCAATTACCAAGATATGCAACAACCCTAGGTGGCCTAAAAATTGATAACCAACTAAGGGTAATCAATAAAGATGGCAAGGTTATCGAAGGCCTATTTGCTTCAGGTGATGTAGCCGGCGGTGCTCGTGGAGATGATTCTATACCAGGGGCAGACTTTGGATGGGCTGTAACATCAGGTTATGAAGCTGGTAGAACAATTAGTGATTATTTGAAAAAATAAAAATTAAAAAGAGCATTCCCTTATCCACTTGGAAAGGGGTGCTCTATTTTTTATGATTTTTTTACTTACTTGCTCTGATACCAGCAAGGGTGCCGTCGGCTACTGCTGTGGCTATTTGTTTTACATCTTTGATTCTAACATCTCCTGCGAAAAATAAGCCGTCTGTCTTTGAGCTTATGTCTTCATCAAGGAAGGTGTTTTTGATTTCGGCTAGGTTTTTAACTAGGTCTGTGTTGCCGTTTTGACCGATTTGAACATAGATTTCTATGCCTTCTTCATCTTCAATTACACAATCATCTAGGATAGCCTTTACGCATTTTTTATCTTTTACTTCGATATCCTTAAGGCTTGTTGATGTGTGGACTTTTATGATGTCTGAGCTTTCGATTTGCTTTTTAAATTCATTTATGCACATAAGTGCGTCTTGGTTTTGGACTATGTGGACTTCTTTGGCAAATTTGGCTATATATAAAGCTTCCTTGCTGGCCCCGTCTGATCCGCCATTTACAATAACAGTTTTTCCTTTTAGGCTTTCTTCATTGCCATAAGGCCAATGTTTTACGTCAAAACCCTTGTAGTCTATGTCAAGTTCTTTTAGGTGGGAACCTGCTGCATAGATTAGTTTTTTGCCTTCATAGGTATTTTTATTTGTTTTTACAATGAAATGGTCATCCTTTTTGTCTATAGACAAACATTCTTCGTAGGTCACTTCGATATTAGAAAAGGCGAGTTGGTCTTTTAGTTTTTGTGAAAATTCCTCGCCGGATTCATTATCGGCAAGGCTAGCATAATGACTAACTTTGGAAACATGGCTAATTAGGCCACCTACCCTATCTTTTTCTAGTAATAGTAGGTCCTTGCCACGGGCTTTTGCATATAAGGCTGCACTAACACCGGCTGGGCCTGCTCCAATTATAATTATATCTTTCATTTTTTTCACCTCATATTTACTATCTGATATAAATTATCAATTGCAAGTGCTTGCAAAAGTTTTTTTGCATTTTATTTTGTTTTTTGGAGATTTTGGGCTTTTTTAATTTGGTAAGCTTTTCATTTTTTACTAGAAGGCTTACAAAAGATTTAATTATTTAAAATGAAATTTAGCGTACAATAGTCTTATGAAGAAGATTAGAAATTTTATTATAATTAGTTTGCTTTTGTTAGTAGGGATTTTTTTGGGCCTTAGGTACAAAAAGCATATAGAAGATGACAAGTATATATCAAGGGCTGTCTACCTTTACAATTTGACTGACGATAAGGAGGTTTTATCAAAAAACGAAAACGAAAGGCTTCCAATGGCCTCGCTTACAAAAATTATGACTGTGAGGGTTGCCCTAAAACACATAAAAGACCTCGGTGCGACTGCTCCTGTGAATATGGATGCTTACCACAGGGCTGTTGACATGAATGCATCTATGGCGGGCTTTAGGGGTGGCGAACCGACATCTTATAGGGACCTACTTTATGCAACCATGCTCAAATCAGCTGGCGAAGCTGCAGACAGTCTAGCTATGAATATTTCTGGTTCTATGGAAGCTTTTGTGGCCCTAATGAATGAGGAAGCAGAAAGTTTGGATTTGAAAAACACATCCTATGCCAACGCTGACGGTATGGATAATCCAGCAAACTACCAATCAGCCAAGGATTGTGCAATGCTTATAAAAGATAGTCTAAAGGATGGAAATTTTAGGGCGATTTTTACCAAAAGAGACTTTATGACTAGGCCAACAGCTGATCACCCAAAGGGCCTTTACATCGATTCTACAATTTTTAGTCACCTAAAAAATTACGACCAAAATGGTTTTGAGATAATCGGAGGCAAGTCCGGAACAACTGACCGTGCTGGGCTTTGTTGGGCAACTCTGGCTGTAAAAAATAATAAGGAATACATCCTAGTTGTTATGGGCGTGCCCTATGATGATATAAACAATCTTAATGACGGGCAAATCGAGGAAACTTTGAGGATTTACGAGAATATAGGAGATTAAAATGGAGAAAATTTTATTTCTAGAAGGACAGTTTTCAGAAAAAATCTGGGGAGGTTCTAGGCTTAAAAGTGAATATTCTTACCAGATTCCATCAGATAGAACCGGGGAATACTGGGCGATTTCAGGCATGGAAGGTGAAAGCTCGACCATTATAGAGGGTGAATTTGAAGGAAAATCTTTAAGAGAAGTCTACGAAAATAATAGAGAGCTTTTTGGAAATTCAAAAGAAAAGGAATTTCCCCTCTTGGTAAAAATAATTGATGCGGCAGATGATTTATCGATCCAAGTCCATCCGGATGATGGAATGGCAAAAAGACTTGAAAATTCAAAGGGCAAGACCGAATGTTGGTATATCTTAAATGAAAAACCAGCGTCAATTATTTTTGGATTAAAAGTCGAAACTAAGGAAGAGGCCCTAAAATTAATCGATGAAAGAAAGTGGGCAGAGCTTTTGAAGGAAGTGCCTACAAAAAAAGGCGACTTTTTCTTTGTAAGGGCAGGCACAGTCCACGCTATAAAGAAAGACTCCCTAATCCTTGAAATCCAACAAGCCTCAGACATCACCTACAGGCTCTACGACTACGATAGGAAGGACGCTAGCGGAAAATTCAGGGATTTACACTTGGAAAAATCTAAAGAAGCCATCAAAATAACTAAGGAAGAGGGGCAAATCCAAAAACAAAGCAGGGAAGGCTACGAGGAAAGAATCCTAACAGCAAATGAATATTTTGAGGTCAGGGAATTTAAGATAAAAAACAATGCTAGATTTAAAAGGGAAAAGCCATACTTATTGGAATCTGTTATTGAAGGGGCAGGAGAGATTGAAATTGACGGAAAAACCTCCCCAATCAAAAAGGGCGATTTTTTCCTAATAACAAACGGTGCTAAAAATTATAAAATTAGGGGCAAACTTACAATCATAGAAGCAAACTCAGTGGAGGATTAAATGAAAAAAGGAGTAATTGAAGGATTTTACGGGATTCCATGGAGTTTTGAAGAAAAAATGTCCATGATAGGATTTCTCTCAGAAATCGGCATGGACCAATATATCTACGCACCAAAAGACGACCCCTACCATAACCAAAAGTGGCGTGTGCCTTATCCGGCAGAAGAACTTGAGAAAATCAGAGCCTCAGCCGACCTAAGCAGAGAAAAAAAACTTGAATTTACCTGGGCCATTCATCCAGGTCAAAACCCCTTTGACTTTGGTGACTATGATAAAGAAATTTCCAAGATTTTTGCTAAATATAGGCAAATGATGGGAGCGGGAGTGAGGTCTTTTGGCCTTTGCCTGGATGACATAGACAAAAATATTGCCTATGAAAAAAGGTTCGACCACCTAAAACTCATAAGGGACTTGGCAGATTTTGTGGAAAAGGAAACGGGAAATGGGCTTTACTTTGTCCACCCATGGTACAATGACGCTTGGATAGACCAAAATGGTTATGAATACGAAGGTCTTTTGAAGGATATAAAAAATCTAAAAGTCATGTGGACGGGTAGCCAGGTGGTAGATCCTATAAATCATAAGTCAAACCAAGACTTTTTTAAGAGAACAGGCAAAAAACCCTATATTTGGTTTAATTGGCCGGTAAATGATTATAGGCCAGATAAAATTTTTCTAGAAAGTTTTGAATTTTATGATTCTAGGGAAATAAATTTTGACGGCTTTTACCTAAATCCAATGAACCAGGCAGAAGCTTCAAAAATAGCAATCTACCAAGCTAATGAATATTTGAAAAACCCCCTAGCCTACAGGCCGGAAGACGCTTTTAGGAAGGCGGTAGACTTCCTAGAACCCAAAGCCAGTGGAGACCTAATAAAAATCGCCCCAAGCTTTTATGGGTCCTTGGTTTATCAAAGGACAGTGGCCAAGCAATTTACCGAAGATATGGAAATCAAAAAGGCTTTTGAAGAAAAAAACAAGGAAAAGCTCAAAATACTCCTAGAAGACAAAATAAGTGCCATAGAAAATTACAGGACTAACTATGCAAATGAGGACTTATACAGAGAAATAAAACCATTTATAGAAAGCTTAGAAAACCTAGCAAAGGCTGTTTTAGCAAAACTTGATGGAAATAAAAGCCAAGCACAAAAGGCGTATGAAAAGGCAAAAAATATTGAAATCCAAGTCCTGGGTGAAAATGGCTTAGAAAAAATAAGGGTAAAAACCAGCGGGATTTTGGAAGAAATTTACGAAAAAAATTAATAGGCCAAATAGAGTTTTGCAAAAATCTCGATATAGAGATAGACGAGGAAAGATAATCCTCGTCTTTTTTGATGGAAGAAATTATCAAAAAAGCAAAATCATTGCCCAGACAAGATAGGAAAATTACCTAAATCCTAATATAAAAATAAAATGGCTAGAAAAAGTGTCATTTGTCTGGGAAATTTCAAGGGGTTTGGGGTCGATATTAAGTTTTATCTTAGAAAATCTATAGAAATTTTTCTCATAAATATACAATAAAAAATCTTGGTGAGAAAATTAACTTCACCTATTTTTCAAGTATATTTTTTGCTTTTTTAGAAAATATTAACTTTTTTAGAAATAAATATAAATTTATTCTGATAATAAGGGCAGAAACCCAAAAACTTTAACGTAAGGTAAAACAAAAAAATTATTTTTACTGATTTTTTGAACTTAATTTCTAATATATATTAAATTTGGCTGTTATTTATGAATAAATATTTATTTGACTTTGCCGTAAGGGCTATTGGTAGAATTTGAAATAGGAAAACATTTCGAATGTTAATTTTTTAATTGGAGGTAAGGGGTGTCAGAATTGATACAAAAACAAAAGACATATAATCCGGCCCAAGTAGCGAAAGAAAGGCTTGATAAAATGTATTTCAAAAAAGGGGTTTGGATAGGACTTCAATCGGGTATAACTTATGGCCTTTATACTGCCTTTGTTACATTGGCAACAGTATTTGGAATATGGGCTCACTGGTATTCTCCGGAAAGCGGTTTCTCAGCTATGACTGTAGCCTTTATTTTAGGAACCCTAGCTACTGGCGTAAATGATCTTACATCAGCAGTATGGGCCTTAGCTAATGCCATAGTGAAAGGAAAGTTTTCTGATTTTATCAAAACTCTTAAAACAAAACCAGGTCTAATCTTGATTTTCGCTGCCATTTGTGGTGGACCTATAGCAGGAGTTTGTTACATATTGGCTGTTCAAATGGGAGGCCCAGCTGTTATTCCAGTTGCTGGTTTAAATGTAGTATTTGGAGCTATCCTAGGAAGAATTATCTTTAAGCAAAAACTAGATAAGAGAGCCATCCTAGGCATACTTATTTGCGTTAGTGCCAGCGTAATAATAGGACTTACAAGCTTTAACGGAGAAGTTAAAGATGGCATGGTTTTAGGAATAGTACTCGCCCTAATAGCTGCATTCGGCTGGGGACTTGAGGGCACTATAGCTGGTTTTGGTACCAGTATGATAGATTCTGAAATCGGAATAGCAATCAGACAAACTACAAGTTCGCTTGTAAACCTATTAATACTTCTACCAATTCTTTCTACTGTGGAAGGAAGCGGAGTAGGCCTAATTGCAAATCTATTTACTAAAGCTATTACAGACAAGACAATTCTAATATTTATAATAAGTGGTTTCTTTACCTTTATAAGTTTCAACCTATGGTATAAGGGCAATTCAATGTGTGGAGCAGCCTTAGGTATGGCCTTAAACGGTACATATGCTTTCTTTGGTCCATTTTTCTGTTGGATAATCTTAGGAGTTTTCCTAAACAAGTCAGGTTATGATATATCAGCAGTAGCTTGGTTTGGATCTGTACTTATGGCCTTGGGTATCTTCATCATGTCGGTAAATCCACTTGATTATATAAAAGGAGATAAAAATAAATGAGACCTTTAAATTATGAAATATTAAAATATTTTACCAGGGTTGAGAAAGGCTGTGCCAACGATGTGTATGAGGCTTTAGAAAATGACTATAAAAACCATAAGGCTTTTAGAAAAGATCTCATAATTGAGGCTTTGATGACAGCCAAAGAAAATGGATTGATTGACGAAGCTGATTACGTTTTGCTTGGTGATGAACTAGTAGTTTATTACCAGGCCAGCCAAGAACAAAAAGATACTATAAATTCTTATATAAAGTAGGTGATTTATGAAATTTTCAGATAGCCAAGCCATAGGCTTAGTAGAAAGTTTGGGCATGCTACCAGCAATAGAAGCAGCTGATAAAATGCTCAAGGCAAGCGATGTAGAACTTGTATCCTACGAAAACGTAGGGTCAACCTTGGTAACAGTTATAGTAAAAGGCGATATAGAGTCTTGTAAAACTGCTGTAGAGGCTGGTGTAAGAGCAGGTGAAAAAATTGGCAAGATAACATCGCACAATGTGATGAGAAGACCAGTTAGAAATGTAAACAAGGTACTAAAAGTACACGATATTGACCAATAGGAGGAAACATGAGTGATTATAAAGCACTAGGAGGAATAGAAACCTTTGGCCTAGTCTATGTACTTGAAGCAGCAGATGCTATGGAAAAAGCGGCTGATGTAGAAATAATTGGCTATGAAAATGTGGCCAGTGGTTACATATCTATCCTAGTAAGTGGTGATGTTTCAGCCTGTCAAGCGG
>NZ_CAUPFR010000023.1:0-18498 GCF_963510575.1 uncultured Anaerococcus sp.
GTTCTATAGCATCAGCTATGAAAATTATCTTTTCTAAATCAGTCATAGCACACCTACCAGTTGTATGATATTTAATTGCATTTAATACATCCTCATCATATATATTATACACTTTTTTTGCTACTTCTGCTCCTAAAAATGCATGGAGCACAGGATCTTTTATTGAGCTTACAGGATATGATGATAAGTCAATTTTGAATTTTTCAACATACCTTTGTTCATTATATTTAGCACAATCATGTATAAGACCTGCAAGATATGCTTTTTCAGGGTCTAAATCGTAATTTAGAGCTAGTTTTTTTGCAGTATCCGCTACTCTTAAACTGTGTTCAAATCTTTTTATACCGATATCAGTTTTTAATTTATTTTGTATATCTAATAGTTCATTCATATAGGTTCCTATTTTTAATTATATAATCAACCTCATCTCTTACTAAATATTTTATACTCTTCTTGTCTTTAACCAATGATCTAATAAGAGTTGAAGAAATATTTATATTCAGAATATCAATAAGGAAGATATTAGGATTATCTTTTCTAATTTTCTCAACTTTTTTTACAAGTTGACTGTCCTTATCTATTCCTTCCCTTGCAAATACTATAATATTAAAATTAAGAATTTCTTGGTAATTTCTCCATGTATCTACTGTCATGAATGAATCTTCACCCATGATGTAAAATATTTCATGCTTAGCTAAGTTTTTTGTAAAATATTCTAGCGTTTCATGGGTGTACCTTACAGTATTATTTGATGACTCATAAGAGGATAAAATTATTTTAGAATTGTCCTTTATTGCTTCATAAACCATTTCTACACGTAAATCTGCCTTAGTCTTATTTCTGTTTTTTTTATGAGGTGGATTTGAGCTAGGCAGAATAATTACCCTATCCAAATTCATCTCATTAATGGCATTTTCTATTACGACTAAATGTCCAAGATGAATCGGATCAAAGGTGCCACCATATAAACCGACTCTCATTATAGGTTATAAGAGTTATTGTCGTTTTTTCTATATATAGTAAATATCGAACCAATGTGTGATATAAATTCACAATTTAATTTTTCGACAATTGTGTCAATAATATAATCAGCATCATCCAGGTTGTTATTTAAAATTTTAACCTTGATGAGTTCTCTTGCTTCAAGAGCTTCATCAATTGCTTCAAGCAATTTGTCAGATATAGATAGTTTCCCTATATTTATTATTGGTTTGAAATCATGAGCTTCTTGCTTAAGCATCGCTCTTTGTTTACCTGTTAACATACTTCCTCCTATTCATAATACTCAAAGACAATATCACCAACTGCAACACTATCCCCGTCTTCTATTCCCATTTCTTTTAATTTATCAAAGACTTCCATCTCTCTTAAGGTAGATTCAAAATAAATCATTGAATCGTAATCATCTATATTTACCTTATTTAGAAGATTGTCTACTCTTTTACCATAAACAAGATAGATATCATTTTCTTTCTTAATATTTAAGTCAAAATCAACTTCTTTATTGTAAAAGTCTTCCAAGAAGCTTTCATCAACTTCTTCGTAAAGACCAAATTCTTCTTCGTTGGATTTTTCAAGTTCTTCAGTAACATAGTCAATCATTTCCTTAATGCCTTGAGTAGTTGCTGCAGAAATCTTGAAAATTTTGTAGTCTTTACCATACTCTTCAATAAATTTATTAGCATTCTCGTTATAATCTAGTTCTGACTTATTTAAAGCTACAATCATTGGCTTTTCTGAAAGTTTTTCATTATAAAGTTTTAATTCATTATTTATAAGCTCAAAGTCTTCAATTGGATTTCTTCCCTCAAGTCCAGAAATATCTACAAGGTGAATAAGAATCCTGCATCTCTCTATATGTCTTAAAAAGTCATGACCAAGACCAGAACCTTCGCTAGCTCCTTCAATTAGACCAGCAATATCAGCTACAATAAAACTTCTTTCACGATCAACTTTTACAACTCCTAAATTAGGGTCTATGGTTGTAAAATGATAGTTAGCAATTTTGGGTTTGGCCTTTGTAATTACAGAAAGAAGTGTGGATTTGCCGACATTTGGTAGTCCCACAAGTCCAACATCTGCAAGAACTTTTAATTCAAAAATTAAATCTATTTCTTGACCCTTTTTTCCAGACTCAGCAAATCTTGGAGCTTGTCTGATAGAGTTTTTGAAATGAACATTGCCACGGCCTCCCCTACCACCTTTGGCGATTAAAAATTCCTCCCCATATTTTTTAATATCTTTAATAATGGTGTTTGATTCAGCTTCTCGTATTATAGTGCCAACAGGGACTGGTATATAAAGGTCTTCACCTTTTTTTCCAAACTTTTTGCTCTTACCACCCTGCTCACCATTTTCTGCTTTAAAATTCTTCTTATACCTAAATTCATCAAGGGTAGATAGGTTTCTAGTAGCTTTGATAATTATTGAACCACCATTTCCACCATCTCCACCTGCAGGACCGCCAGTTGGTTCGTATTTTTCCCTTCGCCAGGCCACAGCACCATTACCACCGTCTCCTGCTTTTAGGCTAATTTTTGCAATATCAATCATAATTTTCCTTTCATAAAAAAAGGCTTGCCAAAGGCAAGCTTAATTTTTTATCGATTATTGTGCATAAACAGATACTTGTTTTCTGCTTTTGCCTTTTCTTTCAAATTTTACAACGCCTTGGCATGAAGCATAAAGAGTATCATCAGAGCCTCTTTTAACATTGTTACCTGGATGGATTTTAGTTCCTCTTTGTCTAACAATGATAGTTCCTGCGTTTACAAATTGACCATCAGCTCTTTTTACACCAAGTCTTTTAGCTCTTGAGTCCCTACCGTTTTTAGATGAAGAAACTCCCTTTTTGCTTGAAAATCTTTGTAAATTAATATTTAATATCATAATTTCTCCTTATAATTTAATTTAACGTAGCTGCTATAGTTACCTAAAAGCGTTTCAATACCAGTCTTAAAATATTCAAAAATAATCTCTGTATCCCTGTTAGGATTATCGATATAAACGGACATTGTTATTTCATCATCTGAAAAATCAACATCATCTATATATTTGTCAAGACTGTTCACACAGCTATAGGCAAGTATAGTTACAGCTGAACATACAAGGTCTTTGCCATATTCATCGTATTCAGCATGACCTTCAATTTCAAAACCTACTATTTCGTCTTTTTTATTGATTAATAAATCAACATTTATCATTAAAGACTTATGCTATTAATTTTTACTAAAGTATAAGGTTGTCTGTGGCCGTGTTTTTTTCTATATTGTTTTTTAGGTTTATATTTATAAACAACAATTTTCTTATCTTTATTTTGATCTTCTACTGTTGCTGATACCTTAGCACCTTCTACTATTGGAGAACCAACTTTAAGTTCACCATTGTTTGCTACTAATAGTACTTGATCAAAATCTACAGTCTCACCAACTTCGTAAGCTAGTTTTTCAACTCTTACTAAGTCACCTTCTGATACTTTGTATTGTTTTCCACCTGTCTTAATAATTGCGTACATGGAAAGCCTCCTATTTAAAATATTCTCGCCAGCATTCGGGGATCAGAGCCCTAGCTGAGCGGTCTACTGATATATATTACTTCTTGATTCTTCTTTTGTCAAGCAATTTCAATTATTTCCATCTTGCTAATTGCCTCATCTTCCAAGGCCTCAATTTCGAGATTTTCTTCACTAAGTTTAATAAAATTAAGCTTAGGTTTTGTAACTGGATTATCAGGAGCAAAAATTGAACAACAATCGTCGTAAGGTTCTATAGATTTTTCGTAAGAACCTATTTTCAAAGAAATGTCAATAATATCTTTCTTATCCATTGCTATAAGGGGTCTAAGTATGGGTAAGTTTGATGATTCATTTATAACTGATACTGATTCTATAGTTTGGCTTGCTACTTGACCTAATGATTCACCTGTGATTAGGGCTTGATATCCATTTATATCTGCTATTTTATTTGCAATTCTCATCATGAATCTACGAGATAAAATTGTTGTATCTCTTCTGTCACAATTTTGATTTATTGACTTATATATATTTGCTAGATTAACTGAATATACCCTCATTTTGCCAGTATAGGCTGACATTATCTCAGCAAGATCAACCGCCTTTTGTAAAGCTCTTTTAGATGTAAAAGGATAGGAATGAAAGTGTAGGCAGTCTATTTGCATCCCTCTTTTTGCTACCATAAAGCCAGCAACAGGTGAATCAATACCACCAGACAATAAAAGTAAGCCCCTACCTGATGAACCTATTGGTAATCCCCCAAGTCCTTTAAATCTCTTCGAATATACATAAACATTTTCTTTTACATCAATAAAGACTCTAAAGTCTGGATTGTGAACATCTACCTTAAGGTTGGGGAAATCCCTAAGGATAAATCCACCTATCTTGGCAGAAAGTTCTGGAGACTTAAATTCAAATGCCTTGTCAGTCCTCTTACAATCAACTTTGAAAGTATAATTTCTATCTGTGAAATATTCTTCAAGATCAAGTTTACAGGCCTTGTAAATATCATCAAGGTTTTTGCTTGTTTTGATAACATAAGAAACATATGAGATTCCAAAGACTTTTAAAATATTTTCTTTTAGTTTTTCAAAATCTTTTTTATCAGCCTTTATGTATAGCTTAGATGATTCTGAGTACATATCCCTATATGGAATATCTCTTATATTTCTTTTTATATTATCTATGGCTGTTTTATAAAAAATATGCCTATTTTTTCCTTTTAGAAATATTTCACCAAAACTTACTGATAACATCCATTCCATTAAATCACCATCCTTATCATTTCAATACTCGATTTTAAGACTTTTAAAGTGTAATCTAAATCTTTCCTAGTTATTTCACTAGAAAAAGAAAATCTAATTGCACCATCCATGTATTTTTTATCTATACCTAAGGCAGTTAAAATCCTACTATAATCACCTTTTGAACAAGCAGACCCGCTTGAAACATATATTTTCTCCTCCTCAAGCATATGGAGAAGGACCTCTGATTTTATATTTGCAAAAGCCACATCTAAGATATATGGGGATGAAGACTCTATAGGTGAGATTATATATGTATCCATTATTTTATCTTCTATTAATTTTCTTAAATAAGTGTTAAGTCCTTTAATATATTTATATTCATTAGACTCTACTTGTTTTTTTAAAGCAATACCACATGCGTATATTGCTGGTGGATTGTTGGTTCCTGAAGAAATAACCTCCTGATAGCCTCCATCTAAAATCGGTCTAATTTTACCTTGAATACTTTTTCTAATATAAAGACCTCCTAACTGCTTTGGACCATGAAATTTATGGGCAGAAAAACTCATCATGTCTATACCAAGTTCATTAACATCGCAATGAATTTTCCCCAAAGCCTGAGTTGCGTCAATATGGATTACTATATCTTTATTGAAATCTTTTATGATTTTTGAAAGTTTTTTTATATCCTGAATTGTGCCTATTTCATTATTAACATATATGAATGAAACAAAGGTAACTTCATTATCAAGTTTATCCTTCAAATCATCTTCATTTAAAAATCCATATTTATCATTACTTATATATCGTATTTCCTTAAAATTTGAATTTTTAAAGCTATTAAAAACAGAAGAATGCTCAATCTTGCTTGTAAGGGCCACACCTTCGAAAGATTTAATTGCAATATTATTTGATTCTGTAGCTGATTTTGTAAAAAATATTTCAGCCTCATTTGCAGAGATTAATTTTCCAATATATTTTTTTGTATCTTTAATTAAATTTTCTGCTTCCATACCAAATGAATGAAGGGCGCTAGGATTAGCAAAATGATTTTTGCATACATCCATGTAGGCCTCAAGTGCTTCATCATACATTTTTGTAGTAGCAGCATTATCTAAATATATCATATTTTCACCTCGATTATATCATTATATTAGAGCTTATAGATATTACAAGAAAGCTTGGTTAATAATGATGATAGATTATTAATAACAGTATAATATATTTATGATTTGTAAAAAAATAAAAATTGAAGGAAAAAATTTAAATATAAATGACTTGGTTTTAGATATAGAAACTACCGGTCTAGATTTTAGGATTGATAAGCTAGTTCTTTTGGGTCTCGTAAAAATTGTAGCTGAGGACACCTATATATATCAGTATTTTGCACAAGATGATACTGAGGAAATTAAATTACTAAAAATATTTTTAAGAGAAATAAAAAATAAGAGGATTATTACTTTTAATGGCGATAGTTTTGACATACCATTTTTAAATTCAAGGCTTATCTCGCAGAAGCTTTTACCTGTGTTTCCTGAAAGTACGTTGGATATTTACAAAGTTATTAAAAGCTATTCGAAATTTTTCGCCTATGAGTCTATGAAGCTTGTGGATATCGAGAAATTAATCGGAATTGAAAGGAAGGACCCTAGTAGATATAAAGCAATTAGCAAGCTTACAGAAGATATATTAACAAGAAATAAACCCTACCCAATTCTAAAACACAACGAAAATGATTTGATAGCTACAGAAGCACTTACAAATATTGAAAATTTCTATACTAATAAACTCAGTATTAAATCTAAAATTGGAAAATTTTGGCTTTATCAAGCAAATATCAATAAGGATATAGGAAATTTTGAATTTAAAGGAGAGAATACTCTTAATGATTTATATGTTGCAGAGAATAACTATCAGCTAATCGTAAAGGAAAATCTCATTAAACTTAATATCCATGTCTTATATGGCCGTTTCAACGATGACGTTAGGGGATTTGTTACTATAAATAATTTTGATATTAAAAATGAATCTAGTATTGATATCAATGAAAAACTCCTAATAATTAGAGAAAATTCCACATACAATTATAAAAATCTTTTAAATCTTTGCAAAAAAATAATAGAGAATCACTACTAATCCTCTATTTTCCAATTTATTTCTCCTAAATTATTTCTCTTTAGAAACTCATTTGTTTTTGAAAAAGGTCTTGATCCAAAAAATCCATTTCTGGCTGATAATGGAGATGGATGTGCAGATTCTAAAATTAAATGCCTTGAGTTTGTAATCAAGACTTTTTTTGACCTTGCAAAATTCCCCCGCAAAATAAATACTAAGGGCTCTTTTCTTTCATTGAGTGTTTCAATAATTTTATCCGTAAAAATTTGCCAACCAATAGATTTATGGGAATTTGGTTTTTTCTCCTCAACAGTTAAGCAGGCATTTAATAATAACACTCCCTGACTTGCCCATGAAATAAGAGAACCATTTTTTGAAGGTTTTATACCTAGGTCATTTTCCATTTCTTTATAAATATTTCTTAAAGATGGTGGTAGTTTTATTCCCTTATTTACTGAAAAAGACAAGCCTTGTGCTTGTCCGTAATTATAATAAGGATCTTGTCCCAAAATTACCACTTTAGTATCCATATAAGATGAAAGTTCAAAGGCCTTGAAGATTTCATCTCTAGGAGGAAATATATGTTTTTCTTTATAAGCCTTATCTAAAAAACTTTGAATCTTCTTAAAATAATCTTTATTAAATTCATCATTCAAGATAAGGTTCCAATCATTATTTATCTTCATGAATAAAAATAATATAAATAATCATTAAAGCACAACCCAGACTTACAAAAATATCTGCCACATTAAAAACTGGGAATGAGAAAAATGAAAATTCTATAAAATCAACGACAAATCCATTTATAAACCTATCATAAAAATTACCTAAAGCTCCAGAAATAATCATAGCAAAGCCTATATTTAAAATCATCGGATTAGTTTTATGAGATTTGTAAAAATAATACAAAAGATAAAAAACTATAGCAACAGTTATTACTAAAAAGAACAGTCTTTTGTCCTGTAGAATCCCAAAAGCTGCCCCCCTATTTTCTAAATAGGTCAAATTAATTATCGGAGTACTTATTGGATTTTCTATAAAATTGTGAATTGCATATACCTTAGTAAGTCTATCTAAAACTAAGCCAAGGATAATTATTATAATATATATCATTTTACTTTCCTATATTTTATGTGATAATTTTCTTTCTTACTCACACCATCTATTTCATCAAAAATAAACCTGCCAAACTTTCTGACAGAAATAAGGCTTCCTTCAAAAACTTGGTAGGATGGTTCATCTACAACTTGAAAATCAACCTTTACTAGCCTTGAATTCACAAGTTCCTTTGCCTTGGTTCTAGAAATAGAAAGAAACAAGCTAAGAAGATTATCAAGTCTGAGACTAGAAACAAATCCTCCTTTTTCTTCATATTCAAGCTTTATTAAATCTAATTTTCCATCTTCTTTTACTTTAAGCTTAATATTTTCATTTTTAATCTTAGTTAGATTAAATTCAACAAAATTTGCTTGCTCAATACTCAAGGCAAACTCTACTTTATTATCAAGAACAGATATATCTCCAATATCATTTCTATTTACACCTAAGCTCAAAAGTGCTCCCAAGACGTCAGGATGGCTAACTTCTTCAGAGTCAAACTCTAATACACTTATGTAATTTGGTTCATAAAGTGGCTCGTAATAATAGTTTGCTACAAAAATTTTTCTTTCAGCATCAATATTTCCACCTAAAAAGCAAAGGTCAATTGAATTTTTTTTAGCAATATCTTTAATTATTTTTTGTTCATAAGGGTCGAGAAAAAAACTCTTAACCTCTATATGCTTATAAAAAGCCTTTTCCAGTACAGAAACGGCCTTTCTAATATTAGTCTTCTTTGCTTTGTCAATTATATGATCTAAATTATACTCTAATGCCATAAAAACAAAAGACCGAAATTAATCGATCTATAGTTGGTTATAATTTCCTTCTGAAATTTGGTCTGCTACATAAGAATCAATTTCGACACCATTTGGAGTTATAACAAAAATTCCCTTAGTAACTTTTCTCATATTTCCCTTAAGTGCATAAACCGCACCACTTACAAAGTCAAATATCCTCATTCTTAAATCATTATCAACCATCTCTAAGTTTAAAACCACAACCCTATTTTTTAGTATTTCTTCTATAACAACTGGGCCATCATTATCATAATCTAAAGGTTCTTGTATTGAAATTCTCATATTGCTACTCCTGGTAAAATTACTGTTGCTATTGATGCTAACTACATTATTTTCTGAATTATCTGACTTAAATGAATTACCAAAAGAATAATCATCTGAAAAACTTGTCTTGTTTGTATTAAGAGAGTCATTAGTATAGGTACTATCCTTGCTATCATCTAATAATTCACTGTAAGTTGTTCTTTTTCTTTTTTCTTCTTTGTTATCATCTTCATCATCATAATACATTTGATCATCATCATAATCATCATAATTATCATCAATTCCAATGAATTCTTTAAATCTATCAAACATTTTTATCATCCTTTGCTAGTATTATCTATTATCATTATATACTAAATCGCTATAAAGTAAAAATTTAAAATTCGCTTTTTATATCTCTCTTCATTAAATCTTTTACAGATTCATCACAATCTTTATTCTCAAAGAGGACCTTGTAAATCTCATTTGTAATAGGTAGCTCTATATTTTTTTCTTTAGCGAGTTCATAAACTGATTCTGTAGTTGGGATACCTTCTACAACCATTTTTATTTTATTCTGAAGCTCTTCAAGACTTAGGCCTTGGCCAACCAAGATACCCGCCCCATTGTTTCTAGAATGTTTGCTTGTGGCGGTAACGATTAAATCACCTACGCCTGCCAAACCATTTATAGTTTTAAACTCTGCTCCGAAGACACATGCAAACTTGCTCATCTCGTGGATTCCTCTGGTAATTAGAGCAGCTTTGGCGTTATCTCCATAACCCAAACCTTGCGCCATACCAATACCGAAGGCAAGTATGTTTTTAATAGCACCACCAAGTTCAACACCGACCAAATCGTTAGATGAATACACCCTAAAATATTCTCTAACAAAAAGTTCTTGGATTTCTTTAGCCAATTTAATATCTTCGCTTGCTGACACAACAGCTGTTGGCATCTTTAAAATTACCTCTTCAGCGTGTGATGGTCCACTTAAGGTGACAAAAGAAATATTATGATTAAAATCCCTAAAAATTTCTGAAATCCTTTTATGGCTTCCAAGTTCTAGCCCTTTAGATAAATTAATAACAATATGATTATCTGTTAATAGGTGGTTTGAAAGATTCAAAACATTTCTTATTTGTTGGGTCGGAATTCCATTAACTAAATATTTGTTTTTGAAAATATCTTCTAGACTGCTTGTCGCCTTAATCTTCTCGCTTAATTTAACATCTGGAAAATATTTAATATTTATATGGTCATTATTAATTGCAGAAACAACCATTTCATCCCTTGCGTAAATTAGAACATCTTCTTTTTCTGCTAACAAGTTGGCGATAGCTGTTGACCAAGACCCAGCTCCTAATATAGATATTGTCATTTCATCACCTAAAATAATTTACTTTCTTCTCTTCTTATAATCCTTTTTATATTTGCCTTGTGCTTGATTATAATAATTGTTGCGATAATTGATAGGCTTAAGCTAAAATAACTAACTCCATATGAATAGATGCTTGAAATTATCGCAACTAGACAAACACAAACCGAACCTAAGGATACCATCTTTGAAAGTAATACTACAATAAAAAATACCGCAAACATTCCTAATGCAAATTTAGGATTAATATAAATCAATGCACCAAATACTGTGGCAATACCTTTTCCAGCTTTGAAATTAAGCAAAAAGCTATACATGTGCCCTATAACAACAAAGAACATAGCTAAGCTCATTCCTTCATTTCCAGCTATAAGTCCACCAATAAATGCTGCTAATCCACCCTTAAAAGCATCTAGAATAAAGGTTATTAATCCGGCAGTTTTACCAAAATTTCTTAGAGCATTTGTTGTTCCAATATTACCAGAACCCATGGACCTTATATCTTTTTTGTAGATATACTTTCCAATATAATACCCAAAAGGCAAACTACCCAATAAATATGATATGATTACTATTATAAAAAATTTCATTTTTTACCACTTCGCTCTTTAAAGACAAAGCTAAAAGGAACACCTACCAACGAATAATTTTGTCTTATCTGATTTTCTAGATACCTAGTATAGGAAAAATGCAATAGTTCTCTATCGTTTATAGATAGTAAAAACTTTGGTGGACAAGTTCCTACCTGACTCATGTAATAAATCTTAAGCCTCTTACCCTTATCTTGTGGTGGCTGATTTATGAGCATCGCATCTTGTAGAATAGTGTTTAATACACCCGTTTTGATTCTCATCCTGTAGTTATTATCAACTACTTCTATCATATCTAAAAGAGTATCAATTCTCGCATTGTCTTTAACTGATATGAAAACTATTGGTGCATATAAGGCGAAAGAAAGAGTTTTTCTAATTTCCTTTTCCATATTTGCCATTGTGTTAGTATCTTTTTCAACAAGATCCCACTTATTTACAGCAATTATTATAGCTTTTTTATTGTTATGAGCATAGCCTGCAATTTTTGCATCCTGTTCTGTTACACCTACAGTTGCGTCTATTAAAAATAAACAAATTTCAGCGCTATCTACAGCATCAAATGTTCTTTGGTTAGCATAGTACTCGATATTTTCTTTTACCTTTGATTTTCTCCTAAGTCCTGCTGTATCTATTAATACATAGTTGTGATCGTTGTAGGTCCAATAACTATCAACAGCATCGCGGGTAGTGCCGGCTATATCTGTTACAATCATCCTATCTTCATTAAGTAAAAGATTTACCAGAGAAGACTTGCCAGCATTTGGTTTACCTATAATAGCAATCCTTGTCTCATCCTCTGAGCCCTCATATTTTGAAAAATCAATATAAGAAATAATTGCATCTAATAAATCTCCAAGCCCCTTTGCTTGTTCTGCTGAAATCATAATAAGATTATCAAATCCAAATGAATAGAAATCATACAAGTCATCCGGCACTTGCATATTATCAACCTTATTCGCTACAATGATTACAGGTTTATTATATTTTCTAATCTCATTTGCTATATCAACATCGTGAGGATTTACGCCTTCTTTTCCGTCAACTACAAATAAGATTAAATCTGTTTCAATAAGGGCCTTTTCTACTTGACCCCTTACTTCAACATTCATCATGTCTTTACTTGAAATATCAATTCCACCTGTATCTACAAGCAAAAACTCATTATTTTGCCATTCAGCCTTATCAACAATCCTGTCCCTGGTTACTCCAGAGACGTCTTCAGTTATTGATTTTCTTTTTCCAACTAGGCGATTAAACAATGTGGATTTGCCCACATTTGTCCTACCTACAAGGGTTACTATTGGTAAAGCCATATTTATCTCCAATTCTATTATTAAAATATAGTTATTAACAAACTTTTCTAACCTTCATAAGTTTCTCTTTTTTGGCTCCTTTATCAAGTCTTTTTATATATAAAACTGACAAAGCAAGCATAAAAACAACCGAGCCTAAACTTATAAGATTAGTATCATATCCAGTATTTTTTAGTAGAAATGATGGAGCTATAGCCCCTATCATTACTAAAATCACCGGAATTATATAAACTAAGGCTGAGATTTTGTTAATCTCGTCAGCATCACTTTCTAAAATGACCTTATCTCCTTTGTTTATATTATCCGCAGAAAAAATTTCTATAATTGTAGTTTTTCTTTCTGCACAAGAACCACTTGCAGCGCATGATCCACACGCACTGTTTCGGTCTACTTTTATTTTCAAATTTCCATTATTGTTCTCAAGGACTAGACCTTCTTTAGTCATTGTCATGTAGACTATCACCTCAATTTTATATTAAGTTCCTCTAAAGCCTTGTCATCAACCATAGTTGGTGCTTCTGTTAGCGGACAGGTTGCAGATTGAGTTTTAGGAAATGCAATTATCTCCTTTATGTTATCAGTTTTTGCAAATAACATTAATAACCTGTCAAGTCCATAGGCAAGACCAGCGTGTGGAGGTGTTCCGTATTGAAGGGCTTCAATAAAGAATCCAAATTTATTTTGTATGTCTTCATCGCTTAATTTTAAAGCTTCAAAGACCTTTTTTTGTAGATCAGAATTATTAATCCTTACTGATCCACCTCCCATTTCATCTCCATTTATAACAATATCATAAGCTTGAGTTCTAACTTTTTCTGGCTGAGTTAGGAGCAAGTCAATATCTTCCTCATTTGGCATGGTAAATGGATGGTGTTGGGCAACGTATCTATCTTCTTCTTCGCTATATTCAAACATTGGGAAATTAACTACCCAAGTTAAGGCATATTCTTTTTCATAAAGATTATTTTCTTTTGCAATTTTTACCCTTAAAGCTCCCAAACCTTCAAGAACAGTCTTATTCTTATCTGCAGCAAGGAAGATTAAGTCGCCTTCTTTTGCATCTAGTTTTTCTTTTAATTTTTCAATAATATCATCAGTTAGGAATTTCTTAATTGATGACTGCATATCCTCATTAAATTTAATATAAGATAAGCCTTTTAAACCATAGTCTTTTACAAAATCTGTCAATTTATCCAGATGTTTTCTAGAATACTTATCTTCTAAACCTGTAAAATTAATTGCTCTTACAGACCTACCATCACTAGTATTATCAGCAAAGACTTTGAATTCACTACCTGCAAAAATTTCTGATACATCTTTGATTTTATAACCGTATCTTAAATCTGGCTTATCAGATCCATAAGACTCCATAGCTTCACTATAGTCCATCCTATTTATTGGTAATTTTAAATCATAGTCTGTATATTTATCGAATAAGACCTTCAATAGTCCTTCGTTCATAGCTATTACATCATCTTGATTAGAAAAACTCATTTCTAAGTCAAGCTGGGTGAATTCTGGCTGTCTATTTGCTCTTAAGTCTTCATCCCTAAAGCATTTTACAACTTGGAAATACCTATCAAGTGAACCAATCATTAGGATTTGCTTTAACAACTGAGGAGATTGTGGTAGAGCGTAAAACTTTCCAGCATTAATCCTTGATGGAACTAAATAGTCTCTCGCACCTTCAGGAGTTGGCTTAGTTAAAAATGGTGTTTCAACTTCAGTGAAGTCATTTTCATAGAAATACTCTCTCACTGACCTAACAATATCTGATCTTAGTTTTAGGTTTCTTTGAACAGATGGTTTTCTCATGTCGAGATACCTATATTTCAACCTAAGATTTTCGCTAACATCATCGTCATCTTTAATATATATTGGTGGAGTTTTTGCCTTGTCAAGTATGTTTATTTTATCAGCAATAATTTCTATATCACCTGTTGGTATATCAGGGTTTTTGCTTTCTCTTTCAAAAACTTTGCCCTTAACTTCAAGAACATACTCAGCAGAAATACCACGAGCCTTCTCATAATTATCTTTGTCATCATCCCTGATAACAATCTGACTGATACCGGTTTTATCTCTTAAGTCAATAAAAACTAAAGAGCCTAGGTTACGTTTTTTTGCAACCCAG
Organism: uncultured Anaerococcus sp.; assembly: GCF_963510575.1. Taxonomy (GTDB): domain Bacteria; phylum Bacillota; class Clostridia; order Tissierellales; family Peptoniphilaceae; genus Anaerococcus. The sequence goes on from NZ_CAUPFR010000023.1 coordinate 14,433, forward strand.
CCCATTAAGACTACCTCTTTGCCCAAGTCTTCAATCCTTAGGCTACCACACATATGTGTTCTTTTAAATTCCATATTTCCTCCCATTATTGTAAAAATGGATTATTGTCTAATTCAAATCCCAAAGTGCTTTCTTCATTATGACCTGGGTAAATTTTAGCACTCCTATCAAGTTTGCCCAGTTTATTTAATATTGAGTCTATAATATCTGTAAAAGACCCACCTGGAAAATCAGTTCTTCCTACTGAGAGTCTAAATAAAGTATCTCCAGTAAAAATAGCATCTCCCAAAACATAAGACATAGAATCAATGGTATGACCTGGTGTCTTAATTGCCTTTATCTTGTATTTACTAAATACTTCCCCATCTTTTAGGTAGTGGTCAATAGGAACTTCCAAATTATTTATATGATATGCCAAATTGTAATTTGGATCTTCAGCCAAATCCTTGGCATCTTCGGAAGCATAAACATCTACACCAAACTTATCCTTGTAATATTTAAGACCAGTAACATGGTCAAAATGAGTATGGGTGAGTATTATAAATTCTATTTTTATTTTATTGTCTTCTATAAACTTATCAAGCGCACTTGATGGATAAGGGCAATCTACAATAAATCCCTTACCATTCTCATGGACAATATAAGTATTTGTCATAACTGGTCCTAGAGTAAACCTATCAATATTCATTAAAAAATCCTTTCACTGTCTAGAATAATGGTCACAGGCCCGTCGTTAACAAGACTCACTTCCATATGTGCCTGAAATTGTCCTGTTTTAACGGTAAATCCTTCATCAATTAGCTCATCTCGAAGTCTTTGGTAATAGTCATCTGCCTTTTCCAGTCCTGCTGACATGGTGAAAGATGGCCTATTACCTTTTCTTGCATCACCGTATAGGGTAAATTGACTAACCAAGAGGATTTCACCCCCAGTATCCTTAAGCCTAAGGTTCATCTTACCATCTTCATCTTCAAAAATTCTTAAATTTGCTATTTTCTTTTTTATATAAGCAAGGTCATCGTCCTTATCTGTCTCTTTGACAGCTAGTAGAATCATATAGCCATTTCCTATTTCAGATATTAACTCATTATCTACTCTAACACTTGCTTCAGTAACTTTTTGTATAATCGCTCTCATTAACTTTTCACCCTAAATACATCTGAGACTGTTTTAATTGTCTTTAATCTTTTTATAACATTGTCTAATTGCTCTGTAGAGCTTACTTCAATAACCAAGTCCATTATTCCAGCATCACTATCTGTCCTTGCATTAATACTTAAGATATTAACATCAAAGGTTGACATCATCTTTGAAACTTCAAATAAAATTGACGGGCCATTGGCGGATATAATCTGAATTTTCACTGGGAACTTATCCGTTGATAAGTTTTGCCAGTAAACATCAATTAACCTCTCTGGAGACTTTGAATTAATAATATTTGGGCAAGTCTTTACATGGACTGAAATACCGTTGCCCTTTGTTATAAATCCAATAATTGGGTCTCCTGGAACAGGTGTACAACATTTAGCAAATTTAACTTCTATATCTTCGTCAAGGTCTGATACTCTTATCTCATTAGTAATCTTGGTATTGATTTCTTTTTTACTTACATCCAGAGGTTTGCTTAATTCTTTTTTCTTAAGCTCTTCCTTATCCCTCCTAATAAGCTTTTGGCTAACTTGTTCAGCTGTGGTCTTACCATAACCTACTGAAGCATACATTTCATCTTCAGTTGGGAAACCCAAATCACTAGCGATTTCAGCCAACCATTCTTCTTTAAGCAAATACCTATAGTTTTGCTTATATTTTTTTAAATCACGGGCAATTGCAGACTTGCCTATTTCAATATTATCTTCCTTGTCATAACGTTTGAAAAATTGTTTTATTTTTGACTTAGCTTGGTTGCTCTTTACGATATTTAGCCAATCCCTACTTGGACCTTGGGAATTTTTGCTTGTAATAATTTCAACTAAATCACCAGTTTTTAGAGGTTGGGTTATTGGAACCATTCTACCATTTACCTTTGCACCAACGCAGGAATTACCAACTTCGGTATGGATTTTATATGCAAAGTCAATTGAGCACGAATTCATTGGCAATGAATAAACTTCGCCTGTTGGAGAATAAACATAGATTTCTCTTGAGAAAAAGTCTGTTTTTAAGGTTTCCATAAACTCTTCGTTATTTACATCCTTGCCACCTTCTTGTTGCCATTCTACAATTTGCCTTAAGAAGCTCATTGCATCGTCAAACTCAGACTTAGTTTTTTTGTTTTCTTTATAACGCCAGTGAGCTGCTACACCAAATTCACATTCTCTATGCATTTTTCGTGTTCTAATTTGCACCTCAAAAGGCTTTGAATCATCACCAAAAACTGTTGTATGAAGAGACCTATATCCATTTGGCTTTGGCTGACCTATATAATCTTTAATCCTGTTTGGTATAGGCCTCCACAAGGAATGTACCTTGCCTAAAACCGCATAGCACTCTGCTATAGTATCAACTAAGACTCTGACAGCTGTAAGGTCATATATTTCTTCAAAAGCAATCTTATTTCTCTCCATTTTTTTATTAATAGAGTATAAAGATTTTGGTCTGCCAGAAATTTCAAAGTTTATATTGGTTGACTTTAGAGAATTGGTCAAAGTATCAATTATTTCATTGATATAATTTTCCCTCTCACGTCTTTTTACACTTACCATTTCTGCAAGCTCATAATATTTTTCAGGCTCTTGATATCTGAAACATAGGTCTTCTAGTTCCCACTTTAAAGAATAAATTCCAAGTCTGTGAGCTAGAGGAACGTATATTTCGATGGTTTCATTTGCCTTTTGTAATTGCTTTTCCCTTGTCATGTACTCAAGGGTTCGCATATTATGAAGTCTATCAGCCAGCTTTATTAAAACAACCCTAACATCATTTGCCATGGCCATTACCATTTTTCTAATGTTTTCAGCTTGTTTTTCTTCTTTAGATGTATAGTTAATATTCTTAAGTTTAGTAACCCCATCAACTAAAAAAGTGATTTCCTCACCAAACTCTTCCTTCATCTCATCCCTAGTTACATCTGTGTCTTCTAAAACATCGTGCATGAGACCAGCGCAAATAGTTTCATCATCTAATTTCATATCTGATAAATTAGATGCTACAGCAATCGGATGGATAAAATAATCCTCTCCTGAATTTCTCTTTTGACCCTTATGGTGAAGAGCTCCAAAATCATAGGCCTTCTTTATGAGGTCTATATTTGCGTTAGGATTATTTTTTAAAATAAGTTCTTTGAATTTTATAAATTCTTTATTAAAATCGGTTGCCATATAATCACCTAATATCAATTAATTTCAATTGTAGGGACCTATTGCCCCTAAATTCGTTCACATCTGGATAATAAACTATATCAATTTTTTTACCAAGGATATTACCGTTAAACTTCTCTTTTAAATAATTGTAGTCATCTTCTGCTTGAAATTTAATGGCATTGTAGTACTTTCCATCTTGAAAAAGTGATAACTTCAAAGTGTTTTTGTCTTTCCCAATCATTGAAATCGCCGCAATATCAACGCTTTTATTAGCAAAGACCGGTCTAGAATTATCCTTACCAAAAGGCTTAAACCTATCCAAACTTTCTGCAAATTCTAAAGATAATTTTGAAATAGGAATTTGAGTATCTATACTAATCGCTTGTTCCTTATCAGTCTGGGTTAGCTTTGAATTTTCATTTAAAAACTTCATAAATTTATTAATCTCATCTATTTTTATAGATAAGCCACAAGCCATAGGGTGACCACCAAATGATTCTAGATTATCAGAAAATGGCGATATTTCTTCAAACATATTATAAGCTGGTATAGATCTTCCAGATCCTTTTGCAATTCCCTCTTCCTTAGAATTTGTCAAAATTATTGTAGGTCTATAATATTTTTCTTTAATCCTACCTGCAACAATCCCGCATATAGATTCATTTATATCAGGTGCGTAGACGACTATAATATCATCTTTATCGTATGAATTTTCTCTTATGAGTTCATTAATTTTATTAAAAGCTGTTTCGGTTAAAGTTTTTCTC
>NZ_CAUPFR010000024.1:0-18350 GCF_963510575.1 uncultured Anaerococcus sp.
CAAGGCAAGGCTTATGGAAGATATTTATAGGTCAGAGATGGAGACATCTGACAGGAACAAGGCCATAGCCTATTACCTAAAATCCAAGGGCATATTTGACGAAGACCCAAGCGAGATTTTAGACCTATATATAAAATCATGTTCCATAGGCACAAATGTAGTAGACCTATCTCATTTCGGGGCAATCCTAGCTAACAAGGGCTACGGCCTATATGAAACCAAAGACCTAATCCCAGAATCAATTGTATCTATAATTGTAAGCCAAATGTCATCTTGTGGTATGTACGAAAATTCTGGCAAATACCTAATGAACGTAGGCATCCCATCAAAATCAGGAGTAAGTGGGGCGATTTTAGGCATAGTCCCAGGTTTATGTGGCATAGCAGTGTATTCCCCAAGACTCGATAAAACTGGAAACTCAGTAAGGGGCAAGGAATTACTTAAGATTCTTTCTTACGAATTGGATTTGAATATTTTTATAAGATAAGATTACAAATAATATGATCTAGAAAATTAATGTGTTTAAGAATTCTTCTGAAAAAATTTCTTTAATATTTGATTAACTTGAGGAGGCAGTGTGATAAAAATTAAAGAGTTTGGTAAGATATTAAAGAACATCAGATTAGTCAATAACCTCAGTCAAGAAGACGTGGAGTTTATAATAGGAATAAGTGCTAGGAGTCTTTCAAGGCTTGAAAATGGAAATATTAAAAACATTTCAGTTGATAATCTTATTGAACTTTCAAGTTTGTATGGTGAAGATTTACTTGATATATATTATAAAAATCTTTTTGAAACAGACTACCTCTATGAGGAAATATTAAATAAATTGGGAGTAGCAAGCATATTTATAGAAAAAAATGAAGCTGAAATCCTATCAAAGAAACTTTCTATAGTTGAAAATGATAATAAGTTAGTGAAGGGAAAAGAAAAAAACATTAAACTTTTAAGACTATTTTTAGATAGAATACAAAATAAGGAAGTTGATAAACACGTTTTTAAAGAAAGATACGAAGATATTATATCAAATATACACATTAAATCTAATGTGATCGATAGGAAATATTCTACTATAGAAATGAGAGCCTTAGTAAATATATGTAATGATTTTAAAGAGTATAAATCATTTAGCAATTACGAAATACTAGATAAATTATCTCAAAAGTGCAATAATAACATTGTACGTATGCTGATATACAATTCCATGATAAATAGACTCTATATAGACTATAGAAGCAATGAAGCTATGAGAATAATTACAAAAGCTATAAATGAAGCGACTATAAATAAAGATTTAGAAGCTTTATCTATGTTATATTATGATAAATTCATTTGTGAACATGACTTGGGAGATAAAACTTATAATGAATCAATAAATTATGCGAAAACGTGTGCTAAATTATCTGGCTTTGTTAGTTTAAATGAAACCATTGAACGAAAATATAACAGTTTGATACTAAAATGAATCATAAATTGAATAGAAATTTATGATATCATCTTCCCTGCCATCTGGCGAACTATTTGGTATTATCAATACAGATAATAATATTATTATACTTAAAAATTTGAGTTTCTTAGTCATTGTTTAATCCTTTCTTAATATCTTAGTAAAATTATATAATTATATAAAAAATTTGTACAGGACACATGTGTCCTGTACAAATTTATTTTTATACTTTACAATATAATTATAAATCGATTTATTACTTACTTTGTTTTGAAAGGATATAGAGTCCGTATAATTGTGTAAAAAGTAGAGATATTCTATATCTTTCTATTTTATATAGCTAAGATTATATAAAAATGTAAAACAAAATTTATAGTAACGATTATAAAGATTTATAGCATTTAAATTCTAATTATTTATTGGTTGGATGGATTATTTAAATATTATTATATCTTTATAATATTAGATGAGTATTTAATTTTGAGGAGTTATAAATGAAAATACTTAAGAAGATGATGATTGTCACAATGTGTTTACTTATGTTTTTATATGCCGGACCTATTAATGTAATGGCTAGCTCATCTGAAGATGTTAGTATTAGTGTAAATCAGCTTGAAACTGTTATTGATTTACTAAATGATACGCCTAATAGCTTGTTAGAAAATGATAAATTATTAAAAAAATATCATGAGAAAAATAATATTTACTTTTTTAAAGATAAAGAAGATGCAGATAATTTTATAGAATCCAGAGTAAGAGGTATAACCACTTATGGGTTTAAGGAAGATTTGAAATGTTCAGGCGCTATAGCACTCTTTATTGGTGGTGCAGGGGCTACCATTACAGGAATTAAGTCTTTGGTGAAAGCAGCTGGTGGTGTAAAGGCACTTGCGTATGCGTTGTTAACCTCCTATAAGACTGGTAAAGATCCTGATTTTATAAAAACTTCACCAACATTATGGGAAATGTTTGGAAAAGTAAGTGCTGCTATTTCAACAATAACAGGTTTAGATAATTGTGTGAGTAAAGCTTACTAAACTTCACAAATAATGGGTATTTTGTCTAATATGAAAATGAACACTAATGATCAAAAATATGATTTAATGTTAATCATAATTTTTATATTTATAATGGTTAACTCTATTTTTAATGCTGATAAAAAAGGGCTTTTATGGGCGATTACAGTAAGCTCATATTTAATATCAACTAAGCTATTAAAAACCAACAATACTAAACTTTTAGCTTATGAGTCAATATTATTTCTGATAGGATCAATAATACTATTTTTATCTACATTCACAGACTTAATAGGAGATATAAGTCCAGTTACTATTATTATCTATATTATGTTGTATCTTCCAGTTATTTTTTTAAAAATGAAATTGAAAGATAATAAAATAAATGATTAAAAGTAAAATGCAGGGGATGACCTGAACCCGTAAACACGAAATGATTTAATAATATTTTAAGCGGAATGTAACCTGTAGACAACAGGGACATTCCGCTTAATTTTGTTTTAATCCTATCTTAGTTGAACCATTTAATTTATAAATTTTCCTGGGAAATTATAGATTTCCTAGTATAATTATTTTTATATCATTTTTTTAAATCGATTTAATGTGACAAGAAAAATGGAGGGAAAATGAAAGCTATTCTTAATTTTTTAGGGATAAGGAAGAAGAGGCTCGCTTACTTTGGTCTTTTTATTCTGGCCCTTGTTTCAAATCTTCTTTTAATCTCAGCACCCCTAATCCAAAAGTCTTTGGTGAATAATTTGTTATCTGGTTCGATTTTGAAAACTGATATTTTCAAGTTTTTACTTGTGAGCTTTTCTATTGTAATCATAAGTTTCATTCAAATTTATATGCTAAATAGGATTAAGATTTTAGTTCAAAAGTCTATAAGTCTTGACCTTCTAGATTCTTTAACTATTGAGGAAAGCACGATAATAAGTGCCAGAGGCCCATCAGCTTTTTTATCATCGATTTTTGGAGATGCCGAACAGATTTCGACCAGACTTCTTGCCGATAATATGTTTTTTGGGATTATAAGCATAATAAGCTCGATAGTAATTTTATTTATATCTTATAGGTGGATGAAAATTTTTCCATTACTAATTCTTATTTCCTATGTCCTAGCAGGCCTTGGTCTTTTTATTTTACAAAAAAGAAGGTCAGTAAATTTTAAAATCTTAAGAGATGAGATAATGAAATTAAATCCTATTATGCTTGAAACAATCGAAAATAAAAATGCCTTAATGAACAATGGAAATTTCAACGAGAGGCGTAATCTTATAGAAGAAAAAATGGATGAAAGAGATGAAAGTTTCAAAAAAGTCTTGGTCTATGAAGAGATGTCTCGTGGTTTTATCGATACCATAAAACACATAGCTTTGATAGCATTTTTTATACTTGCTATGTTTGAGATAAATAAGAATAATCTTCAAATATCAAGCTTTATAGCCCTTAACTTTTATTTTGAAACTATCTTTATGCCCCTTTATTTTGCAAGAGCTTTTTACGACACAAAAACTAGCCTGAATATGTTTTATGAAAGAAATAAAACTTCTTATGAAGCCAAGTCAAAGCTAAATATCCCAAAAACAATTGACTATAAAATTGAAAATTTGGGTTTAAGGTACGATGATAGAGTTCTCCTTGATGGTCTTTCTATAAAGCTTGATAAGGTTTATGGGATTGTTGGCCTTTCTGGTGAAGGTAAGTCATCTCTTTTTAATCTTTTGTTAGGAAATGAAAAAGCGAGCCAAGGAATAGTTTTAGTTGGGGATAAAAACATCAGTGAATTAGATCTTAATATGAGGCTGGCACTTTTCAGGTACTATCCTCAAGAAAATGAAATTTTTGATGATGACCTTGATTATAACATCACCCTTGGCAAAAAAAGACTAAGAGAAAGTGAGTACAGGAAAAAAGAAAAAGAAATAAATGATTCACTCCTAAAAATCAGACAAGGTGATTTTGATGAAAACTATAAGCTAATCCTAAATACTCTAACAAGCTCGAAAAATCACGATTCGGATGATGAATTAAGAAGTCAACTTGTTAATAATCTTTCGAAAATGGATCAAAAAGGAATATCAGACCTTGCTTGTCTCATACTTTCTCATAATTTTTATATTGGCCAAGACTATGATATATTGATTGAAAAATTAAATCTTTCTCACCTAAAAGGCAGGAAGCTCGGTCAAAGAGGTAATAAAATATCCGGTGGAGAAAAGGAGAGGATTGCCCTTGCAAGGCTTTTATTAGTTAAAACAAGGGCAGCTTATCTCATAGACGAGCCTTTTAATAGTCTTGATTTAATCAGCGAAAAAGAAGCTTCTGGTATTTTAAAATCTTATCTTGAAAATGAAAAAGGACTGATAATTTCTCACAAAATCGACTTGCTAAATAAATTAACAGATGAAATTATTGTTATAAATAAGGGGAAAATTGAAGCTATTGGCAAGCACGAGAAACTTTTAAAAGATTCAGAAGTTTATAAAAAATTATACGAAGAATATCTAAAAAAATTCGAAAAAGAGTATAGATAAAGAAAAAATCTCGGCAAAAAAACCGAGATTTTTTTATACTCTCCTAAAAGACCTGACACTTAGGTATTCGTAGAAGTAGACTGCGAAAAATCCTAAATATAGGACTGAAAAGCCCATGAAGGCTGTGGTTGGGCCCTTTAGGTTAAATAAGATTGTTATTGCACTTAGGAAACTTGATGCTAAAAAGCCTCCGATGTTTGATCCTACAAAGATTAGGTTATTTACAATCCTTGATGAGGATGACCTGGTAACTCTCGCAACTTCTGCGAAAATATAAGGAAAACACAGACTTTGGGAGACGGCTGTAAGGGCCATGCCTACCATGTAAACATAAACATTTTGCCCAAAGACGCTTAGGAAAATATTTTTAAATATATAGATGAGAAGGCCAAGTAAAATAGTTTTTGACCTTAATTTTCTATTTATTTTGCCGAAGAAAAAACCTGTTGTCATGCCAAATATGGGTATAACCATGGTTAGCATATTGATGTTGGCGTTTGGACCCAGACCTTGTGTGGCTATTGTAGAAAACCTGATTGTGACAGCTGTGGTATCCATCAAAGACACACCAGCGAATACCATAAAAAAGATGGTTTGGAGGGTGATTTTAAATTTTTCCTCAGCTAGGGTTTTGGGATGGACAACATCCTCAACTGTGAGGTTGAAAAATATCAAAATCAAAAAGGCTAGGGTATAGGTTAGAAAAACGTAGTGCCAGGATATTTTTAGGATAAGGCCAGCTATAAATAAGAGCAACATTAAGCCTATATATTCGCAAGAATTTCTAATTCCGTGGAGGCTTGCAGCTTCATCTCCCTTGTAAAAAATATTTATAAGGCTGGCTGCGTGGCCATTATAAAGTCCTACTCCAAAGCCTAATATAAGTCTAGAAATAAAAATGCTTATGTAGGTCCTTGAAATAAGGGGCAAAAAGGCAGAAGATCCAACTAAAAAAAGCCCCAGGCTAACACATTTTTTTATGCCAATCTTTTGGCTAATCGGTTCGCTTAAAAGAATGGCGATGATGGTTGTGATGGATGGAAGGCTTACCAAAAATTCTGCTTGGGCAAGAGAAATGCCGAGTTCATCTTTAATAAAAATAAGACCACCACTTATGATTGCATTTACGGCCAAAATGATGGAAACAGATAAGATTCCCGGTTTTCTGAGCCAATGTTTGTTGGAAATTTCCATTTTTCACCTCCCTTGTTAACTACCCTTATAATACCACCTAAAAATCTTTATAGCTAGATAAGGGAAATTATTCACAAAGAAATAGACCCAAGTTATTTGGGTCTAAGTCTTATCTTGCGTCTACATCTTCATACTGGCTATCTTCGTCAAATTTTTTTGCCACATAGGAGCAAGTAGGGTAGATTTTTTTCTTTTCAGATCTTGCAAAGCCTACGACTTCGTCCATAAGTTTTCCTGCAAGACCCTTCCCACCATAGGCCTTATCGACTTCTGTGTGGTAGATGTCAATTATTCCGTCCTTTATTTTGTATTCGCAAAGACCGATTATTTTATCATCTTCAATCGCTTCTGCTCTGGATTTTTCTTTATTTATTTTAATCATTATATCACCTCAGTAAATTAATACCCAATTATAGATTAAGATGGTAAAATTTTATAAATTGTGGTAAATTAATATAAATGAAAAAAATTAACAGTGGAGAATTTTATGAAAAGAGAATATAGATTTTCGTCTATACTTTGGATAATGATTATAGTTGGGCTTACAAATTACCTTTTGATTAAGCTAATGTCTGCCATTGGTGGAGATAATTTCATCGTAGATATTTTAGGAGATTTACTTACAGGAATAATTTCCTTTGTATTTGTTTACTCTATATCAAGTGGTCTTATTAGAAATAGGATGGGTTCAGTAGGAGACTACCTAAACCAAGTAAATTACATAAATATGAAGGTCCTCACAGTAGGATTTTTAATAACAATAGCAAATTCTATTTGCCAGTATATCTTTACTGCAAGTGGAGCCGCTAGTGTATTTCAAGCTGTGGCAAACCCAAGCAATAAGGCGGTTTTTGCCATAGGTACCCTTATACTACCTATTGTTTTATTAATAATATTTATAGTTATTGCTATGTTTTTCGCCTATTCAAACTTTTATCTAGCAGATCATTATGATACAGAAGATGGGGTTATGGAAATAATTGGCAAGATTTTTGGTCAAGGCAAGAGGCTTTTCAAGAAAACTTTGATTTTAGGATTAAAGTTTACAGGCCTTCCTATATTGTTGTTTATTATATTTATTTTCTTGCTTGTAACATTAAAGGATGAACTAGTTGCAATTGGCTTACTTGCTTTTTTCATCTTAGCCTTTGCTATTACAATTTTAATAACAACTATTGTATTGATGGCTAGACTATCTGATGTCTACTTAGACGATAAAATCGCAATTGAACAATAATTTTTACTGGTCCTTGTGGCCAGTATTTTTTTAGCTATATTTTTTAATTAGTTAATAATATTTTATACATCCTATGCAAAATTTGTTATACTGTAATTATAGAGGATAGGTAGGGAGTTTATAAATCTAATGAATATGAAAACGTTTTATTTATAAAAATATTCATTGTACTTACTACTTATCAATAATAAGGAGGGTTTATGAAAAAATCTAAACTGTTGGCGCTGATGCTAATTGCAGGGCTTTCTCTAACAGCTTGCCAAAATGAGGCTCGTAAAAAACAAGAGCCTAAGGAAGAAGCAAAAGTAGAAGAAAAGTCCGAAGAAAGTAAGGAAGAAACAAAGGAAGAAGCGAAGGAAGTTTCTCACGCAGACCTAAAATTTAAGCCGGGTACATACGAGGGAGAAGCAAATGGCTACAACGGCCCAATGAAGGTATCTGTAAAGTTTGGGGAAGATAAGATTGAGGATATCCAAGTTGTAGAAAATGTTGAAACAGACCACGTTGGTACACCTGCCTTGGATGTCATTAAAGCAGATGTTATAGGTGCAAATGGTACGGGAGTTGAAAATGTATCTGGAGCTACTATTTCATCAGCAGCTCTAAAATCAGCTATCAACAAGGCAGCAGAAGCTGCAGAAGTTTCAGACCTAGAAGCCTTCAAGAAAAACAATATTGAAGTAAAGCCACAAGAAGCTATCGAAGAAACCTATGATGTAGTAGTTGTAGGTGCTGGTGGAGCAGGTGTATCTGCGGCAGTAGAGGCAGCACAGGCTGGCAACAAGGTTGCCCTAGTTGAAAAGAACGTTGAAATCGGTGGAAATACTCTTGTATCTGGTGGTCAATACCAATCTGTTATGCCATATTTAGTTTGGGATAAGGACAATCCTGATGCTACAGAAGGCGAACACAATGGCGAAAAATTTGCCAAAGTAAAATCAGATAACGGTAGGATTCATACCCTAGAAACAATTTACAACTGGTCAGAAGAACCATTTAACGAAAAACTTGACAAAGACGAAGAATTTGTCATAGGTGATATCGAAGCCCTTTCAAAAAGAGGAGTTCACAAGGAATACCTACCAGTATTGAAGGCCTTAAAAGAAGAAATAAAAGCTTATTTAGATTGGGCAAAACCACAACTTGAAGCTGGTAAACAAGAAACAGACCTAACCCTATTTTCAACTATAAACCTCCACATTTTCCAAACCTACTACGGTGGAATTAGACCAAACTTCGAAAGAACAGCTTGGGTTTATGGAGATGAAGGACTAGTTAGCCAATTTATAAAAGAAGGCCAAGAAATCAAGCCATGGCTAAATGAAATGGGATCAAAATTTGACGATTCAACCCAAAGAACCCTAATCGGTTGCTTGTGGCAAAGAGAAAACCAATTCATAGGTTCAGAAATAGATGGCAAGATGGAAGAAGGTAGGTGGGCAACTTACTTTAGGGCACCTATCCATAAATTTGAAGAATTAAATAAAGAAAATAAAATTTATAGAAGGGCAGACGCTAAAAAACTCATAGAAGAAAATGACAAGGTGGTAGGAGTAGAAGGAGAACTTTTTGACGGAACACCTTTCACTTTGAAAGCAAATAAGGGCCTAATCCTTGCAACTGGTGGTTATGCTGCAAATATAGAGATGGTAAAGAAAACCAACGAATATTGGGATCCAGAAGCTCTAGAGGGAGCCCTAAAAACAACAAATAGAAATTCCCTAATGGGTGATGGTATAAAAATGGCAGAAGAAGTAGGAGCAGCTACCACAGGTGAAGGCTTCACTCAAATGATGCCAATTTCTTGGATCCAAGATGGCAACCTTGCCTTTGGCGGTGGAGAAGATGTAATTTATATTTCACCAAAAACTGGCAAGAGATATGTAGATGAATCTGCAGAACGTGACGTACTTGCAAGTGGTGCCTTCAAAAATGGTATAGAAATAAATGGAACCAAGGGTGTCTTTGTAGAAGTGGGCAATGTTGAAAGTCCAATCCCTGGCCCATACCCATACAAGGATGAAGATGTCCACTTAAGACAATATGTAAGAGAAATCAGCCAGCTTGACGACTTATTCAAGGAACTAAAGATAGACCTTACTGGCAAACAAATCGAAGATGCCATCAAGGAATATGACTTTTATGTAATGGGCAAAACCGATAAGCTAGAAGTTTCCAAAGAATCTTATAGGTCTTTAATAGGCCAAGCTGAAAAAGATGCCAATGGCAAATATAAACCAGAAACTTATAAGATTGGTAAAATCAGAGTAAGGTTCTTAGCTCCTTCAACCCACCACACCATGGGCGGACTTAAAGTTGATGAGAAAAGGAGAGTCCTAAATAAGGAAGACAAACCAATTGCAGGTCTATATGCAGCTGGAGAAGTTACTGGTGGTATCCACGGTGGTAACAGGCTTGGTGGTAATGCTATTACAGAAATAATCGCATCAGGCAGGACTGCAGCAAAGACAGTCGAAGAAGACAATAAATAAAAGATTTAAAATGTACTGGACTTAGGTCCGGTACATTTTTTCTGTGGCAAATTAAACATTCCAAGAAATAAGACTCTGCTTTTAGAAATAGGTAAAATTTCCACTAAAATTCCCAAAAAAAAGAGGTATATTTCTTATAATGAGAAAAAGTTAGGGGTTGTTGTATGGATAAAAATTTTGAAAAATATTCTGTAGTCCTTGATGGGGTTTCTAAATCTTTTGGTGATGAGGAAGTCCTAAAATCGGTTGATTTGGAACTTGAAAAGGGAAAGTTTTACACTCTTTTAGGCCCTTCTGGTTGTGGCAAGACTACAATTTTAAATTTAATAGCTGGATTTTTGGAGCCTAGCAAGGGCACTGTCTACATAAATGGGAAAAATGTTGGTGATGTGCCAGCAAGCAAGAGGACTGTAAATACAGTTTTTCAAAATTATTCTCTCTTTCCCCACATGAATGTTTACGATAACGTAGCATTTGGCTTGGAAATTAAAAAAATTGACAAGGCTATAATCAAAAAAGAAGTTGAAAAGGCTCTTGAAATGGTAAATCTAGCTGGTTTTGAAAGGCGTGAGGTAAGTCAAATGTCAGGGGGTCAAAAGCAAAGGGTGGCTATAGCTCGTGCTATAGTAAATAAACCAGATGTGCTTTTGCTTGATGAACCCCTTTCTGCCCTTGATATGAAATTAAGAAAATCTATGCAAGTATTGCTAAGTGATATCCAGTGGGAACTTGGGATTACCTTTGTTTTTGTAACCCACGACCAGGAAGAGGCCCTTGCTCTATCTGATCATATTTTTGTCATGGATAAGGGAAAAATTGTCCAACAAGGTCCTCCAAAGGATATTTACGATGAGCCAATTAACCGTTATGTAGCGGAATTTATTGGTGAATCAAACATCCTAAAGGCGAGGATGGTGGATGACTACAAGGTAGAATTTGCTGGCAAGGTTTTTGATTGTTCTGATGCTGGTATTGCCAAGGGCGAGAGGGTAGAAGTTGTTATTAGGCCTGAAGATATAGAGGTCGTCCCTCTTGATCAGGCAGATATTGTGGTAAATATTGACAATATTCTTTTTCGTGGAGTCTTTAACGAATTGATTGCTATAGACAAGATGGAATTTTCTTGGAAAATCCATACAACTAGGCGTTTTGAAGAAGGCGATGACATAGGAATCAAGATTGATGCTGAAAATATCCATGTTATGCGCTACAACGAAACCGAAGAGGCCTTTGATAAGAGGATTGAAAAATACGCAACTGGAGAGAGTGATGACTAAAAAATACCAAAAATTAACCTTTATATACTATATTTGGATTTTGGTTTTTATCATAGCTCCAATTTTGCTTTTGCTCTACCAGTCATTTTTTGATATTTATGGGAATTTCACTTTTGATAATTACATAGCATATTTTACCAGCAAAAACTATATAATTATGACTCTAAATTCCTTTTTGACAGCCTTTTTAATCACATCCTTCACCCTCTTGTGGGCTTATCCTTTTTCATATTTTTTGACCAAGGCCAAGCACAAGGATTTGATTTTGCTTTTGGTAATTTTGCCAACTTGGATAAACCTAGTCCTTAAAGCCTATGCTTTTATAGGACTTTTTAACAAAAATGGAACCATAGTTGGACTTTTGGGTCTGGCAAGCCAAGGGTTTTTGTTTACAAATCCAGCCTTCATCCTAGTGGCATCCTATGTGGAACTTCCCTTTATGATTTTGCCGATTTTTAGGTCCATAGATACCATTCCAAAGGAATATATAATCGCGAGCGAAGACCTTGGGGCAAGCAAGTTTCAAACCTTTAGGAAAATTATCCTGCCCTTATCAATGGATGGTGTAATAGCTGGTTTTCAGGCGGTTTTCATCCCTTCCTTATCCTTGTTTTTGATTACAAGGATAATTGGAGGCAACAAGATAATTACCCTAGGTACAGCTGTAGAACAACACTATCTGGTAACTCAAAACTGGGGTATGGGTTCAACTATAGGTCTTGTTCTAATAGTAATTATGTTCGCAGTGATTTCGTTTTTAAACAAAAAGGGGGAAGTGAATGGAAAATAAATCGACTAAATTTTCTCGAATATTTTTGATTTTTGTATTTATAATCATGTATCTTCCTCTGGGCTATTTGATATTTTATTCCTTCAATAGTGGAGGAAACATGGACGCCTTTGAGTCCTTCACCTTGGAACATTATTGGGAAGTTTTTTCTGACAAAAGACTAATCAATATAGTTTTAAATACCCTAATTTTAGCCTTGTTGTCATCCTTAATTGCAAGTGTAGTTGGGACTTTGGGTGCGATTTCGATTTACTATACGAAAAATAAAAAAATCAAGAAAAGAATTTTAGGTTTGAATTCTGTTTTGATGGTCCTTCCAGACATAATGATGGGAGCGAGTTTCTTGATTTTGTTTAGTATTTTATTAAAAATCCCCATGGGATTTTTCTCAGTCCTTCTTGCCCACATAGCCTTTTCAATTCCCATAGTTGTCCTAATGGTTTTGCCAAGGCTTTATGCCCTAAATGACGATATGATAAGGGCAGCTGAAGACTTGGGCGCCAGTGACATGATGATTTTAAATAAGATAATTTTACCTAATATAGGAAGTGGGATTTTTGCTGGATTTTTTATGGCGCTAACTTATTCACTTGATGATTTCGCTGTAACATTTTTTGTAACTGGCTCAGGATTTTCCACCCTTTCAATAGAGATTTACTCTAGGGTTAGAACAGGAATTTCCCTTGAAATCAACGCCCTATCAGCTATAATTTTTGCTATTTCCTTAGTTATGGTAATTATCTATTATATAATCGAAAGAAGGGAGACAAAGAAATATGAACAAGGTTTATAAATTTATTTTAGGAATTTTAGGCCTAACCCTTCTCCTAGTTTTTTTCAAAGAAAGATTAAATGTGACCTCCACAGGTTCGAGCGATAAGGATATATACTTTTACAATTGGGGAGACTATGTTGATCCACAAATCCTTAGAGATTTTGAAAAGGAAACTGGCTATAGGATAGTCTATGAAACCTTTGATTCTAATGAGGCTATGA
Organism: uncultured Anaerococcus sp.; assembly: GCF_963510575.1. Lineage (GTDB taxonomy): Bacteria > Bacillota > Clostridia > Tissierellales > Peptoniphilaceae > Anaerococcus. The sequence continues at coordinate 12,987 of NZ_CAUPFR010000024.1, forward strand.
TGGCTAAAATCGAGCAAGGCAAGACCCACTATGACCTAGCCTTTCCTTCAGAATATACAGTTGAGATGATGAAGGAAAAAGGGCTTTTGGAAAAGCTTGACCATTCTAAAATTAAAGGGCTTGATAATATTGATGAAAGGTTTCTAGACCAGATTTATGACCCTGGTAATGAATATTCAGTACCATATTTTTGGGGGACTTTTGGAATAATTTACAATACCGAAAAATATAAGGCAAAAGATGTTGACTCATGGGCCAAACTTTGGGATCCTAAGTTTAAGGGAGAGATTCTTTCCTTTGATGGGGCGAGAGAAACCCTCGGCATTGGTTTGTTAAAAAATGGCTATGATATAAATGAAAAGGATGAAAAAATCCTAAGAAAGGTTAAAAATGACCTGGTGCCTTTTATGGCAAATGTTAAAGCTCTCCTTGCTGATGAAATAAGGATGTATATGGCCCAGGGTGAGGCCGATATAGGAATAACTTTTTCTGGCGAAGCAGCCAAGGCAGAGGTTTTAAACGATAAGCTTGCCTATATTATCCCTAAAGAAGGGTCAAACATTTGGTTTGATACCATGGTTATACCAAAAACCAGCAAAAACAAAGAGGGAGCTTATGCCCTAATTTCTTACCTTTTAAGGCCTGAAGTTGCAGCTAAAAACGCAGATTATATTCATTATGCAACTCCAAATAAAAAAGCTATGAAATTGGTAAAACCTGATCCAAAGATAGATAAGACTCTATATCCAGATGATGATATTATTGACAAATTAACAGTTTTTAAAGATTTGGGCAAGCAAACAACTATTTTATACAATGATTTGTATTTGGACCTCAAAATCTCACCTCATGCAGAGGAATAAAACTAAAGACGTTGTTTAAATTTCATTATAATCAAATGGATAGCCTAAAGGCGTAGAGGGTATCCATTTTATGGTTTGCTAAAAGTAAGGAGATGATATAAATGCAAAACATGGTTGAAATAGAATTAAATAATAAAGAAGATTTTGCAATTTATATAAATAAAGTCTTTAAATATGTTAAAAAAATTGAATATGTTATTTTAGAATTTGATAATAAGGCTAATAAAAAGATCTTAAATTATATGAAAGATAATAATATCGAAGCAAAGAAAGTTAAATCGTGGAATGGTACAACAACTAGTTCTAAAAACAATTTACTTTATAGATTTGATGCAAGTCCCGTATTCAAGGAATTATTACTTAGGTTTGATAATTTTTTTACAATTAAAAAAAATGAAATTTCAAAAAATATTTACTCTTGTTCTATAGAAGAAACGAACTGGGGACAGTCTGATATTGCCTTTTATGATAATAAAAATAAAGTTATTTCCTTTGTCATTGCTCATGAAGGAGATGTTTTGGTAAGTGAAGAATATATCAACCAGTTTGAATCTTTTAGATTGGATGATAGAAAAACATATTTTTATGGACTGGGTTAAATAAACAAGCATCTAGGCAACTGGGTGCTTTTTTCATACCAAAAAGGACCTGCTAGTATTAATATTTTATAAGTCAAGAGATAAGGCTAAAAATGGGGAGAAGATAGCTTAATCACTTTATATAATAAAATTAATGGGTATAAATAAGAAATGAGAGGAGATTGGTATGACAGACATAATTAAACAATCAATTTTAGAAAATGAAGAAAAAATGATTGCTGACAGGAGATATATGCATGAAAATCCCGAGCTATCTATGAAGGAAGTGAAAACCACAGCTTTTATAAAAAAAGAACTTGAGGCTATGGGTTTTAATCCTGTAGAAATCGACCCGACAGGTCTAATGGTTGAAATAAATCCAGAAAGTAAGGGCAAGACTGTACTTTTAAGGGCAGATATAGACGCACTTCCAATCAAGGAAACAAACGATTTTGATTATAAAAGCCAAGTAGAAGGGATAAGCCACGCTTGTGGCCACGATATCCACGCAGCAATGCTTTTAAACGCAATAAAGGCACTTTTAAAGGTAAAAGATGAATTATATGGAAGGGTTAGGATAATTTTCCAACCAGGAGAAGAAACAGGCGAAGGTGGTAGGGCTGTAGTAAGTGGGGGCTACACAAAAGGAGTAGATACAGGTTTTGCCATCCATATCCACACAGCTTGGGACTTAGGGAAGGCTGCAACAGGATATGGTGAGGTCATGGCAAACAACACCTTCTTTACAGTTCAATTTAAGGGAACATCTGCCCACTCATCTACACCTTACCAAGGAAATGATGCCATGCTTATGCTTGCCAATTTCATAAATGTAGCCTACGCTATCCAGGCTAGAAAAATAGACAATGTCTTCCATCCAGTTGTACTTAATTTGGGAGTTGTAGAAGGTGGGTCAGCAGCAAATGCAGTAGCAGCTGACATAAAACTTGAAGGATCCTTTAGGTCTTTTTCTAATGAATCAGTAGACTTTATGGTGAAGGAACTTGAAAAAGCGGCCAAACTTTCTGCAGAAATCTACGGAGGAAGAGTAGAGTTTGATTACCACATGGGAGCAGGTGCTGTAATCAACGAAGAAAAATCAACTGACCTTTCAGTAAAAATAGCTAAAGAAATATTTGGCGAAGAAAATGTTTCAACTGACCTAAAACTCGCTGGGTCTGAGGACTTTGGGTTTTACCTATCTGGTTACAAGGATGTGCCAGGAATCAAGGGCACTTATATGTTTATAGGTGGCAGGGACCCAGAAAACAAGGCAACCTACCCACAAAACCACGCTACAGACTTTAATCCAGATGAAAGAGCAATGAAATATGGGGCAGAGCTTTTAGCACGCTATGCCTACGATTATCTTAAGAAATAAATATGGGAAAATCTATAAAAGAGGTAAGGTATTAGTAAGATTTTAGATTTCCTAAGGAGCTTTGATGAAAATAATTATTTTGGGAGCCGGCAAAGTCGGCTCTTTTGTGACAAAAGACCTCTCCAAAGAGGGGCACGATATAGTTGTAATTGACAGAAATAAGGAAGTTTTAGAAGAGCTTTTAGCGACCAATGATGTAATGGGACTTGTTGGAGACGGTCGTGATGTAGAGGCCCTAGTTGAGGCAGGAGCTAGGGATTGCGACCTTTTTATAGCCATAAGCCAGTCTGATGATGTAAACCTAATCGCATCTACCTTTGCCAAAAATTTGGGAGCCAAAAATATTATCATAAGGCTAAGAGAACCACGTTATGTCAAGCATAGGAGATTTATAGGTAAGGTTACCCATGCCATGTCCATTGTTAACCCAGAATACATAGCAGCCAAGGACCTACAGAGGAGTCTTAAATATTCCCACGCCCTCAATGTTGAATCCTTCTTCAAAGATAGGGCGATAATGATGGAGCTAGTTATAGATGAGGGCTCAGACCTTGATGGCAGAAAACTTTCTGATTTAAGAACCTATTCGGAAAATTACCACACTCTTATAGGAATTATTAATTCGGGTGGAGATGTTAATATTCCCCACGGTGATGATATCCTAAAAGCTGGGGACAAGATTTATGTAATAGGTGCAAAGGAAGCTGTGGATAGTTTTTATAGGCACGAACAAAAGGGTGCCTACGACATAGAAAAAATCTTGGTAATAGGAGCCGGAAATATTTCTAAATACCTAGTTGGCCTTTTAATCGAAAGAGGATTTAAGGTGACTGTTGTAGAGATTGATAGGAATAAAGCAGAAGACATAAGTGAAATGCACGAAGCTGCAGTTGTAATAAACGCTGATGGTACAAGTCCAGAGGTCCTTGAGGAACTAAGGCTAAATCATTTTGATGCCCTCCTTGCCCTAACAGGTATAGATGAGGAAAATATTTTGATTTCCCTCCTTGCCCAAAAATCTGGACTTGAAAAGGTAATTGCCAAGGTAAATAGGACCAAACTTTTAAAAATGACAGGCATTCTTGATAATGACACCACTTTTGCTCCAAAAATGGCAGCATCTGACGTTATTAACAGGCTGGTAAGGAGCAAGGTAAATGCCAGAGGCAAGTCAATTTCATCTCTTTATAGGCTAGAAGGTGGAGAGGTTGAGGTAATAGAATTCAAGGCTATTGACCATTCTAAAATCCTAGATACACCTCTAAAAGACCTAAGGATAAGAGACGATAGCTTGGTATTAGCCATAGACCACGGTCAGGTAGAAATAGAAATCCCAAATGGTTCATCAAAGATAAATCTAGGCGATTCTGTACTTGTAGCTACAACCAACCAAAGTTTTAAGGTTATAGACGATATATTGGAGTAAGTATGAATATTAAGACAATAAATTATCTTTTGGGCAGGCTCCTCCAAGTCTTGGCCCTACTTATGTTGGTCCCACTTTTGGTTGCCTTTATCTACCAAGAAGGATTTAAGGATAAGTTATACTTTATTTTGCCGATATTAATTTCCGGTTTAGGTGGAAGCCTACTTGTAAAATTAGGTGATGAACAAGGCCATATTTACACAAGGGAAGCTCTTTTTACTACAGCGGCATGTTGGGTAATATTTTCTATAATTGGGGCCATTCCCCTCTACCTTACACCGACAAATTATCACACCTTCCTAGATGCTTTTTTTGAGATGGCAAGTGGTTTTACAACTTGTGGAGCATCCGTAGCTAACGATGTTGAATTATTGCCTCATTCAATTATTATGTGGAGGTCCCTATCTCACCTTATTGGAGGTATGGGAATCTTGGTATTCACTTTGGCGATTTTACCAAAATCAAATAAAGAATCATCAAACCTCCTTCAGGCAGAAATGCCAGGCCCTTCTTTTGGCAAACTTACACCAAAACTTGGAAAAACTGCCAGAGTCTTATACATAATTTATTTGGTAATGACCCTTATAACAGTTATATTTTTAATGTTTGGTGGAATGAATTTGTTTGACGCAATAATTTATGCCATGGGAGCAGCAGGAACTGGAGGATTCGCCAATAAGGGTTTGTCAGTAGCCTACTATAATTCAAGATATATTGAACTAGTCCTTTCTGTTGCAATGATCTTATTTGGAGTCAACTTCAACCTTTATTATTACGCCCTAATTAGGTCAGCAAGAGAAGGTTTTAAATCTGAAGAACTATATTGGTACTTAGGAATAATTGCAATCGCAACAGGTCTGATATTCTTTAATATCAGAGGCTATTATGACGATTTAGCCTATACAGGAATCCAATCCCTATTTACGGTTGCATCAATAATGACAACCACAGGTTATGTTTCGGCAGATTATGGGTCCTGGCCGATGTTTTCAAGAAACATCCTCATCTTATTGATGTTTATAGGGGCTTCCGCAGGATCTACTGCGGGTGGTTTTAAGGTATCAAGATGTTTAATCTTATTCAAAGCTACAATTAACCACATAAAAAAAGTTATTA
>NZ_CAUPFR010000025.1:0-17931 GCF_963510575.1 uncultured Anaerococcus sp.
CTGCAATGCTTCTATTTTTTCTACCTTAATATCAGAACCTGGTTTTACCTTGTATTTATTATATAGGCTAGGATTATCTTTGTTTCCTATTTTTGTTACCTGACCCTTTACAACCTGCACACCTTCACCAAGCTTGATTTCTACTTCTACGGCATCGCTTGGGACATTTTGAGCAGAAGCTGCAGTTATGCTAGAGCTTACATTTAGGATTTGCCCAGCAAGTTTTAACTCTGACTTATCATCAAATATGATTTTTATAGATCCCTCTTGCCTTTCAATTTTATTGGCACTCCTAGAACTAGCATCCTCAACTTTTGCATTTTTCAAAGCTTCCTCTGCGAATTTCTTATCCTCATCAGCAAGGTCTTCTGCTAGTTTAAGGCCCTTTTTCCAATCAATAGGGTCATTTTTCCAAATATTTATATCCTTAAGTTCAAAGGCCCTTTTATTTTTTACTTTCTCAGCACTAGTTTCAGCTATTTTGTTTTTAGAAATTTTCATCTCTATATAATTAGGTTTTTTTCCTGACTCTTTTTGGCTTACACCTAAAAATCCATCAACTAAGCCAATATGACCTGGTCTAGCTATACTCCACTTGCCATCTTTTCCTACCTTTATCTCAGTAGCAGTGCTCACAGGACTCAAATCTGTCTTTGTTGTACCATAATAAATTTCAATTATTGAACCAGGCACACCTGTCCCACTGATTTTTTCGCTGTCCTTTGTAACTGGATCTACACTTGGTTTTTTAGATACTTCTGCAAAAGGGTTTTCCTTCCCCTTATCTTTCTTAATTTGTTCAACAGCCTTGGCAAAAATTACTTTGGCCTGGCTAAGAGCTTCAGCCTTATCACTTACTTTTGACTTTATATCATATAATTTTATAGCCAAATTGGCTTTTTCATTTGGACTTAGATCCAAATCATCTATCATATTTATCAATTCTTCTATTGTGCTTGCGTCACTTTGTGACTTCGCTTGAGAAATATGTGTATTTGTACTAGCAAAGGCACTACTAACTGCATTATTAGCTAAGATTAAACCTAGACTTAGGGCCATTACTATTATCTTCTTATTTTTCATGCTTCCTCCTTGGGATAATTTTCCATATATATTGTAACAAATAGTATAAATATTGTCTATGTCCTTCATTATAATGAAAGTATTTTCTAATTAAAAAATCTCCCAACCTTAGAAAAGATTGGGAGAGCTTTTAATCAAGTTCCAACTTACCGGTGTATAATTGCCAATAAGTTCCTTTTTCTTTTATTAATTTTTCGTGGTTGCCACGTTCTATAATCCTACCATTATCCATAACCATGATTACGTCAGAGTTTTGGATGGTTGAGAGCCTGTGGGCAATTACAATAGATGTTGCCCCTGTCATTAGCTTATCCATGGCGTCTGTAACTTCTTTTTCTGTGGCTGTATCAATTGAAGAAGTCGCCTCGTCTAAAATTAACATGGCAGGTTCTGCAATGGCTGCCCTTGAGATTGAGATTAACTGGTTTTGCCCATCTGAAAGGCTTGACCCATCTCCTTTTATTTCTGTATCATACTTATCTGGTAGCCTTTTAATAAAAGAATCCGCCCCAGAAAGTCTTGCAGCAGCCTTTACATCTCCATCACTCGCCCTTAGCCTACCATACTTAATATTTCCCTCGATGGTATCTGTAAAGAGGTTTACTTCTTGGAGTACCATACCAAAGGCACGCCTTAGGGCATCTTTTTTGATATCCCTTATATCAATACCGTCAACCATGATTGACCCGTTGTCAATTTCATAAAATCTGGTGATAACGTTGGTAATAGTAGTCTTGCCTGCACCTGTTGAACCAACAAAGGCGATTTTTTCTCCAGGATTAGCATAAAATGAAATATCCTTAAGGATTTGATTTTTGCCATCATAGGAAAAGTCAACGTGCTTAAACTCCAGTCTTCCCTCAAGCATCTTATAGTGTTTCCTATCGCCATCATCCCACATCCAAGCGTAGCGGCCTGTTAGGTCGTCACACTCTGTCACAGACCCATCTGGATTTTCTACAGCGTGGACAAGCTCTATAAAGCCAGTATCTTTTTCTATTGGCATATCAATTATTTCAAAAATCCTATCTGCACCTGCCATAGCTTGGAAAACTGAATTTGCCTGTTGGCTTACATTTACCAAAGGATTTTGAATTTGCCTGATATTTGATAAAAAGGCTGCAAGGACTCCCACAGTCATCTTGCCCCCAACTGTCATATAGACTCCGTAAAGGGTGATAGCTGCATAGAGAATATTTACCATATTAAGTAAAAATGGCATCATCCTACCCGCATAGGTATTAGCACGGGTGAAAGAAATCCTAACTTCTTCGGTTTTTTGCCTAAAAGTATCAAGGATTTTTTCTTCTCTTGAAAATACTTTTACAACTTTCTGGCCAGAAAGAGTTTCTTCTGAAAATCCCTGGAGGCTAGAAATGTTTCCCTGACCTTCCCTAAAGGCCCTAGATGATTTAATAATTATCCTAGACAAAATTGGTATCAAGATTGTAAGGCCAATCAACATTGTAAGGGTCAAATTGAAACTAAGCTTAAACATGACTAGGATTGTGCCCACAAGCATAATTGTTGCCCTAACAATGGTTGGGACTGTGTTTGCAAGCGCCTGGCTTAGGACGTCTGTGTCGTTGGTAAACCTAGACATAATCTCGCCGTGTTGGTTGGTATCAAAAAAATTGATAGGCATTTTTTGGACTTTTGCAAATAATTCTTGCCTAATATTTCTAATAGATCTTTCTCCGACCCTAACCATTAGCCTTGAATATATAAAAGAAGTAAGAGCAGAAACTGCATAAATAACTCCCATTTGTAAACACGCTCTCTTTAGACCTGCTACGTCAGATTTTAAGATATAAGAATCAATAATTGGCTTAAGCATATTCACTCCCCAAATTTGGGTAAGGGCTGAAACTATAACGCAAAGAATAATTAAAACCATCTGCCACCTGTAGGCAAAAAGGTAGGATAAGAGCCTCGATATAGACGAAAATGAAACTTTTCTCCTATAGGATTTATCATTCATTTTGTAATTACTCATTAGCTCCACCTCCTTGTTCTTGGATGTCGTAGGTCTCTCTGTAGACCTTATTTGTTTTATAAAGCTCATCGTGAGTACCAATGGCCTCGATTTTTCCCTCGTTCATAACTATTATCCTATCCACATATTTAAATGAAGATACCCTTTGGGAAATAATTATCTTGGTCAAATCCTTGTAGTATTTGTTAATACCATCAATGATGGCTGTTTCAGTCTTGGTATCAACTGCAGATGTGGAATTATCCATAATAAGGATTTTTGGCTTTTTAAGGAGGGCTCTGGCAATGGTTAGCCTTTGCTTTTGGCCACCAGACACACCAGTTCCACCTTGACCCAAGACTGACTCATAGCCATCGTGGCGGACTTTTACAAAGTCATCTGCCTGGGCAATTTTACTTGCAAGTTCAATTTCTTCTATACTTGCATTTTCATCTCCCCACCTTAAATTATTTGCAATTGTCCCTGAAAATAGGGTATTTTTCTGTAAGACAATCGCCACATCATCACGCAAAGTTTTTAGGTCATAGGTCTCTACCGGATGACCTCCCACTTTGAGAGTCCCCTCGCTTATGTCATAAAGCCTTGGAATCAGCTGGACTAGGGTAGATTTCGAAGATCCTGTTGGCCCTAAAATGCCAATTGATTCTCCACTTTTGATGTGGATATTTATATCTTCAAGCTGGTAGGAATCTGAATCTTTCTCGTATTTGAAAGACACCTTGTCAAAATCAATTGACCCGTCTTCTAATTTTTGACCCTCGATTTTTTTGTCATTGGCCATTGAAGGTTTCCTAGAGATTACCTCTACCACCCTTGTAATACCAGGTGAGGCTGACATAAACATGGTGAGAACCATGGACATACCGATAAAAGCACCTAAAAGCATGGTCGCATACATATTAAAGGCAACAAGGTCGCCAACTTCTAGCCTTCCTTCAATTATCTCAATCCCTCCAAAATAGGTTATGCCAACAAAGGTAGCAAACAAAACCACATTTGCAAGAGGAAAGACAAGAGACATTGGCCCTTGGGACCCATCTGCATATTCAAACATCTTTTCATTCTGGATTCCAAACTTATCTAGTTCATATCTCTTCCTAAAAAATGCCTTGATTACACGCATATTTTTAAGATTTTCTTCAACCACTAGGTTTAATTTGTCATATTGAAACCTCGCCTTCCTAAATTTTGGAATTGCATAAGTTGTAAGTCCCATCAAAAGAGCAAATAGAATTGGCACTGCCACCAAAAATATAAGTGACAATTTTAGGCTTGACTTAAGAGCCAAAACAAAAGCAACAATCGCCATAGCCACAGTCTTGATTACAAACCTAGTTGAAACAAACATAGAAAAGGTAATCTGCTGGGTATCAGACGACAATCTTGTTAAAAGCGATGGGACTCCAAAATAATCCAAATCCTCAAAAGAAAATCTCTGGATATTTTCAAACTGAGCAAGCCTGGCATTGCGACCCATACCAGACGAAGCAATCCCCGCATTTTTAGTTGCCTGCATCCCACAAAACATGGTAATTAGGGATAAAACAACCATCAAAACCCCATACTTAAGGGCAAGTCCCAAGTCTTTTCCCTTTACAGCTTCATTAAGGGTAAGGCCCATAATAGCTGGAATTGCAAGCTCTAAGATAGTTTCAAGACTGGTATAAACCCTTGAAATATTCCTATTTTTCTTGTATTCTCCCAAATATCTTTTGATATAGGAAAATGACCTGTAAAATTCCTTTATAGTTTCCATTCATCCTCCTTTTTAAAATCTTCCTTTAAGGTACGAGTCAAAAGCCTTAGAGCATCGCCTATCTCCTTAACTTTTTCCTCGCCTAATTTCTCATACATTCTCTCATTGGCAGCAATAATTGGCCTTAACTTCTCATCCCTATTTTCCTTGCCCTTGTCAGTCAACCTCAAAATCCTAATCCTCTTATCATCCTTAGCCTGGATTAGGTCGATAAGACCATTTTCTTCCATATCCTTGATGACATTGTTTATAGTCTGCTTAGGAGCGCTAAGCTTCTCCGCTAGGCTTTTTTGGGTAGGATTTTCCAAAAGACCTATGTGGATAAGGATAATAGTCTCCAGGTCATTTAGACCGTAAAACTTTGCCCTCTCCCTGCTAAGGCCACTGGCACATCTCAGTAAAGAAAAAATAGAGAAGATTGGATGTTCTTTCATCATAAATCCTCTTTCTCTAAAATAAATAAACAATTATTTGTTATAAATTATTATAGTACTATTTAGGACTAAGTCAAGGTAAATTTATTTAAGCCCATATTATCCTGTCATTCTAAGGGAGAAAAACAAAGAAAAAATCCCACAAAGGCTTGGCTCCTCATTTATTAAATCTAAAAATTTTCCTAATTATATAAACACTCGCAATAATTTTCCCAAACTCAGGTAATAATAAGGTAAAATCCTCAGATGAATTTTATCTTTTAGATATAAAGTCAAACGGGATTCATCATTACAAAAATTTCCCAAAGCCAGATAAAATATAAGGGAAATATAAGTCGAATTTTGCCAACAGAAAAAGGCCCAAGCCTTAGCTTGCGCCCTTAATCTTTTAATTTTCTTTTCTGCTCCTAGTAACGTATAGACCTAGGCCTGCTGCAGCTGCAACAATAGCCGCCATACTCAAACCAGCCACACCTGTTCTTGGGCCATTATTTCTCATAATTGGTCCGATAACATTTATCTTTTCATAGACTGCTGTGAAATATGCTGATTCTACTAAATCGCCATCTGCTGGTAATTTTGGTGACCAAGCTACAAACCTGTAGTTGCTATCAACGTGGGTAGCCACTGGCACAACCAAACCATCAATAGCTCTCTTTGCCTCGCCCCATGTTAGGGTATCTAAGATATCAAAGGCAATTACTTCGCCTTGCTTAAATGCTATATCATATCTCAAATATCCATCCTTGGTTGGGTCAAAATAGACTCTCACATAACCCTTTGGAATTGGGCTATTTATACTGGTGTTAACTCTGATAACATCATACTTGCGAGATGGTCTATTAGGAGTCTTAGCTCTTTTGACTTTCTTTTCTGGAATTTTTTCTTCTTCCTCTTCAGGTTACCTAACCTTGTCAGGAGTTTTTTCCTTGTAGTGGTCCTATTCCTTATCGTGGTCTTTATCCTTATCAGGATTTTCCTTGTCAGGATCCTTCACCCCTGGCTCATCATCACCAGGTAAGATAGGATCTGGCTCTGGTTTTGGTTCTGGATTAGGTGTTGGGTTTGGTGTTGGATTTGGATTTGGACATGTATTTTCACATGGTTCTTTTACATAAATCCAAACCAAGGCATCTGCCTTTGTTCCATCCTTAAATGTTACCTCAATTATTGCTGAGGTAAATTTACCACCCTCACTTGTATCTGGTCCTTGTTTGATTGTCAATGAGTCAATTTCTTTTCCTTCACCTGGGAAAATATGTTTACTCCAATCATAATTATCAAATGAAGTACCCTTATCTACTGCTAGAGGTGTAGTTGTCAAGACATTACCCTTTACATCTGGACACTCTGGAGTCTCAGCTTTTTTGATTTCCTCATATTTGGCTGTGACTATATAGGTTTTAGAGCCTTTAGGTAAATTTACTGTTAGGTCATTATCCCATCCCTTAAATTTATAGTCATCTTTGGCTATAACTGTAGGTGAAGGAATATTAACTTCTACACCCGGTCTTATCCAATAATTCTTGATACCCTTTATCTCACCGTGATCGCCTTCTTTAAATTCTACTTTTACAAAGCCTTCAACCTCTTTTTCTGATATGTTTTCAATATCGTTATAAAGGGCGGTGATCTCTTGTCCATCCTTGTATTGGATAGCTTGATCTATGGAAATATCCCACCTAGCAAAGCTGTAACCATCATTCGCTTTTACTTTTGGTGCAGAATCTTTTAGGACAACTGCCTTATTTGGATTGACATAGAATGTGGTTTCTCCTTCTAGACTACCATTAGCACCTGGTTTGAAGGTCACTTTTATATAGCCATCTGGGATTGTATTTGGTTTTCCATTCTTATCTTTTTCTGGAATAATTCCGTCAAGGTCACTGGCCTTTGCTGTTACAAGGATATCTTCTTCTTTGATTTCAGTAGTATCATCTTTGTCCCACTTTTCAAACTTATAACCATTTTCTGCTGTGCATTGTGGTTTAGCTAAGTCTTTTAAAGTTAGAGGACTTCCATCAGCTTTCTTTCCATTTTTCTTTACATAGTAGAATTTTGGGTCTTTCAATTTCAAGCCTGGATCTGCATCAAAACTTACACGGATATATCCTTCTGGCCTTGTGATTGGGTCTTTTGGATCATATTCAATTATATCTTTAGACTCAGTGTAGGTTGCTGTGATTGTCGTTTCATCTGCAGTAAACTGCTTTGGAGTAGATGGTGAATATGAATCTCCATTAGCATCTGCTCCCATTTTCCATTCTTTGAATGTGTAATATTGGCTTCCCTTAGGATTTTTTACTGGGATTATTACATCTTTATTTTTCTTAACCCAGAATATTTTGGCACCTTCCATAGTACCCTTATCTGTTGGAACGAAAGTTACTTTTACGAAACCATCTGGCAAATTGTCAGGTTTCTTATCCCCTTTTTGTGGGATAACGTCTTGTGAATATTGAGCTTCAATTTTTGTTGCTTTATCAAATTGAGTCCTAACACCCAAAACATATTTTGTATTATCGGCATCGCCTTCTTTGTGCCACTTAATAAATTCATAACCTTCATTTGGTGTAGGGTCATTTCCAGGAATTACAACCATGGCTTTTGGATTTACATAATAGTAATATTTTTGAGGATCAGTCGCCTTGGTTGTTGGATCAACAGTTACTTTTACATAGTCTTTTGGTACATAATAAGGCTTCTTTGTACGGGTCTTTGCCTCGTAGATGTTTTTGATAACCTTGATAGGGATTTTAACATCCCTGGTCTTGCCGTTTTTAAATCTGACTTTGGCATCTACGATTTCAATCCTGGTTGGCTCACCATTAGGATTATCTTTTTCCTTTAATTTTTCATAAAGAAAGGCTTTTAAGTCAGCACTATCTTCGGTGTATTCCTTACTTCCATCTATTATGGCAAGTGTATCATTTTTTGATAATGACTTAGGGTCTCCATTTTTATCCTTAATCTTAACTTGTTCTCTCAAATTATCGTAAGTAGGGATAAAATCATTCATATATTCTGTGTCGCCATCATTTTTAAAGGACTCTTTTACTTCTAAGGCATCCTCTTGGATATCATTATTATCCCAAATGGCATAGAAGGTTTTGGCTTTTGTTACATTTGTAATTTCTGCCTTAAATTCTTCATCACTTAGAGTAGTGCCATTTTTTTCTTTCGCCCAACCCTTGAAGGTTTCTAAGTCCTTGCTTGGCTTTTCTGGTATATCTTTTAACTTGCCATCGTATTCAACTTCTTTTACGATTTTTTGCTCAGCAGTCGGATCTGTAATAGAGTCAAACTTACCACCATTGGCATCAAAGGTGATAGGCAAGATTTCTGTCATAGTAAGCTTACCACCATTTATGACATCGTAGGTGAGGTCGTATTTGTAGACCTTATTCTTATAAGAAATTCTTTTATTATCCCTATCTAATTTATAAGTATCAGTTGACTCTTCATCTGGATCTGCTACACCAACCTTTGGTGTTGTATCCAAATCTCTTGCCCTATAATCACTGTATTCACCAGGATCGTTTGGATCAGGTCGATCGTTTCTTATAATGCTCTTTTCAGTATCATTACTTGGAAATCTAAAAATTCCGTAATTATCTGGGTCTATTTCATTTCCAGGAAGGAAAGAACCCTCTACTGTAGGTCTGTTTTCTACTTCTACTCCAGTGTTCCATTTTGAGGTAAACTTAGTTGAGGCTACCTGTTGAAGCTTTATGTCAAGATTAATATCACCTACTATCTCACCTGTATTAGGATCGGGGTCTCCAAATGAATATCCTCCATTAGTACCAAAAAGGGTTGTTGTTAGCAACTTTACATGTTCGGTTACATCTTGATCTAGGAGTACATCATACCTGTATGGTTTCAATTCTTTTGAATAGATTGGAAGCTTAGTTGGATTACCTTTGTCATCAGACCATGTATACTTTCCATCTTTGTCCACCTTTAAGAAATACTTAATTCCAGTTCTTCTAGATGTAGTATCATCACTCTGTTCAAAAACAATTAGTGCTTTATTAGGTTTTCCATCTTGATCTGTCCCAAAAACGCCTTCCCAATCAAATTTCTTTCCATCAAGACCTCTAGTACTAAAAATTGCTGTTACATTCCCGAAAATTAATGGTTTTCTAGCATTCTCTGGATCTTGGTCAGGGAAGTAAGGGGAGCTAAAAAGTTGAACTCCCCTTTTCATTCTTCTACCATTGGATTTATTTCTTTGTTGTCTATTAGCTTCTTGTATTATTTTTACATTTGGTTTGGGGTAGGATTTTACATCTATACTCCCCACCCTAACCAAATTATTTTGCTTAGGAGTAATCTCCTTAGCAACAGCTCTTACTGGCATCATGATTTCAAAAATCATGATTATTGCCAATAAGAATGTAATTATTCTTTTTTTCAAGATTTCACTCCTTATCTAACCACATAATGTCTCTTTTGAGATTTTAATCCATTTGTTTTTGCATAAACTGCAATTTTATCTCCACTTTGTAATATAGTAGGATTATCGCCATCGTTTAGCTTAAAGCTAGGAATTCTTTCAATCTTAAATTTGTTTCGTCTTATCCTAGTTTTTATCTCGAGAATACCTGGTTTGTATATAAATTCTTGTCCATTTCTTTGTAGAACCAAGCATCCTTCTGCCCCATCAGTTAAATTAGTAATTTCAACATAGTAGTCACCTGCAAATGGTTCTCTTACAGTAATATCAGGAGCTATAAAACTTTCTGAATCTATAGTTGTATCTTTTTCAAATTCACCTGTGACTGTACCAGTCTTTTTATCTTCACCCCATCCTGCAAAATCATAACTTTCAACAGTTTTTACTAATAGAGGTGGTTTTATTTTAACCTCAGTTTTACTTTTGACATAGAATTTTGAAGTTCCATCCATATAGGCCTTGTCCTTTGGAACTCTAAACTCTACAAGCACCATGCCCTCAGGTTTATCCTCTTTAAGCTTATCATCAGGAGTGACTTCTGGGTCTATTGGTATTACGTCAGCTTCTGGCTCGTAGAGGGCTGTGAAGATTTTTTCTTTTTCGCCTTCTTCTAGGGTCAAGTTTAATTCCTTATCCCAACCATACTTAGGTGTTTCACCTTCTTGGTCTGCTTTGGCTTTGTAGTATTTGTTTGGTTTTATACCAGGTACTTCCATACCCTTTTGCTGAGCCTCACCAAATGTTAGAGTTTTCGCTACCTTGTAGGTTGTTTCTTCAAACTCATTATTTTTGTCATCTATAAGTTTACCATGGTCACCTTGTTTAAAGGTTACTTTGATAAATTGTTCTTCGACTGTGGCATTTTTATCAATTTTTTGAACTAGTTTTTGCCATTGGGCTATTAGGGTCTTATTTGCTGTTATTTTTGTATCGAAATCAAAGTATTCTTCTTTGTTTTCTTCTTTCCAGCCCATAAATACCTTGCCATCTAAAGTTGGATTATCTGGTTTATTTGCTTGTTTTCCGTGGACTACTTCTTGGCTAGGAACATTGCTGCCACCCATTGTGTTGAAGGTTACTGTATGTTTAACACTTGTCCATTGGGCGATAGCTGTAGTATCTTTTGTCAAGCTTATTTCATCACCCACTTTATGGGGTTGACCATCAATCATCCAACCAGCAAATACTTCATTATCTTTTTCCAAGCTAGCTTGTGATGCAAGTCTTAACTTAGTTCCATAGTCATATTTGGCCTCAGCTGGAGGATTTCCTTTGCTAGCGCCATTGCCGTCATAAGTCAATTTGACTTTAACTAGCTTAAATCTAGCTACATGGATTCTTTGGTCTTTAATTGGATGAGTCTCATCTATTGGCTCATACCAACCATCGTCTTCGTAGTTGGCATCTGGGCTTGTCTTTGGAACTGCAAGTTCTTTTTCACCTGCGGTTTGGCCATCTCCTAAGACTTTCAACTTGATGTCAGCCTTTGGATTTACATAGTAGATTTTTTCTACCTTGTTGCCGTCAAGCTTTCCATTTTTTCCATCTTCATCTGCCCTAAAGATTACTTCTACATAGCCATCAGGTTTCTTTGTATTGTCGTCAATTTTTTCTACTATATCTTTTGACTTGTCAAAGTTAAATACAAAGCTTGTTTCTTTGTCTGTAAAGGTGCCCTTTAAAGTTTTATTATCTTTATTGGTCCATTTTTCACCATTTACATAATAACCTGTTTCTGGAGTCTTGGTAACTTTACCAGCAGATTCTGTCATATCGACTTCTACTTCTGGGCTTACATAGTATAGTAAATCACCAGATATGCTTCCGCCTTCTCCTGCCTCAAATTTTACTTTTACATAATTTTCTAAAGCTTCTTTTGGTCTAGAACCGTCAGAATTAGCAGGCACGATTGGTTCGTGAACCTTAACTGTGACTTCAAGTGGTTTGTCTTCTGATCCCACGCTTGAACCATCGGTGTATTTTACTATTACCTTTACCTTGCTTTCCCCAGGTTTAGTGACATCTGGATCTTTTACTATTTTTACTTCCTTAATAGTCTTGCCTTTTGGAGGAGTAATTTGTTTAGTTATTTCTTCTACAGATGGAGTCTTACCTTGTGGGGTGTGGATATTATCGGTAGTTGGCATTATTTCCTTAACCTTTTCAGGTTTTACAGAATATTTTGCTAGGATTGTAGTTTCTTTTTCTTTGAATTGTCCTACAATTTTATCTGGCCAATGTCTAGCCTTATCATTTTCTACTTGCCACTTAGAGAAGTTCATTGTGTAACCAGCTGCTCCTTGTTTTGCAGGGTCGGCTGCAACAGTTTTGCCTGTTGGATTTGTTACAGGAATTGTAACTTCTTTTTTAGGGTTAACCCAGAAGGTCTTTTCAAACTTGGTGTCATCAGTTGCATTGTCAGTTGTTTTAACAATTACTTTGACATATTCATCTGGTACTTCTGGTTTCTTATTAGGATCTTTTTGTTCTTCAACATCCTCTACAAAGATTGGTTTGATTATAGTATCTTCTGTAAATTTATAACGGTTATTAAACTTATAATCAGCTTCTATTTGCTGAGGATTGTCTTTCTTATCCTCATAGGAAGACCATCTAATAAAGCCATTCTCTGTTTTTTCGTCATCAGTAATTTTAATTTCAGGTATATCTACCCAAGCATTTGGATTTACATAATAAACTTTTTTATTTTTATTTTGGAATTTTTTGGTTGGCTCTACTGTGACTTTAATATATCTATTGTATTTAGTATCTTTTAAAATATCTTTCAAACCACCTTTGTTGGCTTCTTTGCTTTCGGCGTCTTTTAGATATTCTGGTTCATCATCTTTTTCTATTAGGGCTTCGTAACGGTTTTTATAAACTGTTATTGGGATTGGTAGTTCTTGTTCCCCACCATCTTTAAATTTAACCTTAGCCCAAATTCTTTCTATGCGGATGGTCTTTTCTGTATCAGGAACATTCATCTCTTCTACAAGGTTAAAGATATCTTCATCTGATTTTATTACTTTGTCGACATTTCCTTCTTTATTCTTGGTAACAAATTTTATTGTAGCTCCTTCTGGAAGTGGTTTTACTTTGCCTTTTTCTTTCCAAACTAATTGTTTATTTAGATCTTCTAGTGTTGGAGCAAAGTTATTTGACCAATCCTTTGTGCCATCAGCTTTGTCATCTTTGAAGGCTTCTGTTCTTACAAGACCAGATGAGCTTAGACCTGACCATTCGAAGTAGGCTGTGAAGGTGTAGTTCCTATTGATTGTGGTTTCTTTGTTTAGCCACTTTTCATCATTCCATTCTTTAAAGGCCTTGCCTGTATCTGGTGTGATATAGTAGCGGTTTGCTTCTTTTACCTTTTCCTTGCCTTGAGCATCCTGACCAGATTCCCATAAGATTGGATGTGGAAGTAAGTCTGATTTTAGACCCTTGATGACGTCGTAGTTTAGTTCGGTGACAGATTTTCCGTCAGCATCCTTAAAGACTCCGCCCTTATCCTTTTCATCTACCTTGAAGGTGACTCTTACATAACCTTCTGGAGTAGGATCTTTTGGATTTTTTACTTCTATTACTCTTACATCCTTATAATAGAAGTAAATTTCATCAGAGCCTGTGCCATTGATGCCCAAAAACTCGTTTGTATCTTCATTCACATCGTAGAAGAGTTGTTGTTGTGGTTTACCAACTAATTTCCAACCTGGTATCTGGCGGTAGTTTTTGGCGTCGTAATGACGACACTTACTTACAACAGATTCTTTCTTTACAATCTTGTACTTATCTAGGATTTTTTCTAATTTATCCCTGTTAGCTTCAAATTTCTTTTTATTTTCCTTATTTGCTTCTAGTAGAGCATCGTCTTTTAGGCCTTCAGTTTTTGTTGGATGCAAATCCTTAAAGAATTGTTCAACCTCAGCCTTGGCTTTTTCGTCTAGGAAGTTGACCTTGTAATTACGGGTCCTAAATGGTCTGTAGTAAAACCTGAAGACATTTTCTGGGTTTGGTTTATAAACAGGATTTGTTTCAGTTCCTATATTGATGTTGTCTAGGACTCTGAAGGTTTGGAAGAAGGTGTTCTTTAGTTTAACACGTTCATTGTATTTTTCATACTCTGGTTTTAGTTCGTGTTCCTTTGTGCCTGTTACATCGCCGTCTTCATTCTTGATTTGCTCAACCCATTTGCCATCAAGTTTTTTCATAAGCTCATCATTGTCAGCTAAGATCCAATGTTCATCTTGCTTTTCACCTGTGGTTGGTACATAGTCACCCACACGCTTGTAGTCTAGGCTGTTTTCTTCTGGGTTTGGATACTTACTTTCATCTAGAACAAACTTATCGCCGTCATCGGTCTTTTTTAGATAGTAATGGTAAACTTTAACTTCTGCCCTCTTATTTTCAACCCAAATTGCCTTTAGGTAGATAGGAGCAACCACATCTGTTCCAAAGGAGTAAAGCTCTGGTACCTTGTATCTATTACGATATGAGTCGTCGATTTCATTAGTATAGTCTCCATTATTATCTTTTTTGTAACGGATTACTTCCCAACCTAAGAAGTCATAACCATAACGACTAGGTTTTGGGAGTTCTTTTAGTTTTTGTCTTTGAACCACGGTAAAGACTTGTTTTCCCGGTTCAGCTGTTTCACCATTATATCCTTTTACAGGGTAGGTCTTTTCTTCCTCTTGACCGATATCCCCCTCTTTGATGGTTTTCATCTCAGTTGTAAGCTTATCTGGATTAATTGTTTCTAGTTTTCCACCATTAGGATCTACAGTTACCTTCCATTTATAGTCTGGCTCGTTCCAAATAGCGTAGAGGTTTAATGCGTGGAAAGGCATTGTTTCTTTTTGGTTTTTCCAAACCATCTTCTTTCCAGCTGGATCTAGGGCCCAACCCTTAAATACTATTTGGTCTGATAGGCCTTCTGGTCTTTTGAACCTTTAGTTGCCATTTTTATCCTTGGCAAATTCCTTAGGGTCATTTTTATCTCTTTGCAAAAGATCGTATAGACCTAATTTAAATAAATTGTTTGGATTGTCTAATAAGTTTTTAGGTCCTTCTTTTGTGTCTACTTTCTTATATTCATCTTTGTCATCTACATCAGGGCTTAGGGCCTTTAGTGGGAATTCGTAGAAGGTTTCTAGGGCGTTTGCGTCCTTGTTTTGATCCTCTGTTCCACCTTTAACAGGATACTTAAACTCATTGTCAGCCTTAATTACTGTTGGGTCGTAGTTAAACCTTAGTGGATACTTGTTACGTTTGTAATGGAATTGTAGGTATCCATTCTCTGTAAATTCTTGACCACCGGCCTTTACGTCTCCAAATTCATCGGTATCGCTAAAGAATGATGGTATAAAGTCTAGCTGACCGATAGGGAGTTTGATTCCATTGTTGTTATAGTATGTCCCACAAGTGTTAGGAGTGATTTCATCACGCTCGTCGTTTAGTTCATCAATTCCTTCTTCATTAACACGACCATTTTCCTCACTTCCCTCTTTGATAACTGGCCATGCGCTTTGAGGATTACCAGGCTCATAGTCACGAGGTGTAAAGCCTGTAACTTTAGGGTATCTGTGTCCATATCCTAGTCCAGCGGTATCCGCTTTGGTTCTAACAAGGTCATAACGAATGATGGTTTCGTCTTTCTTAAAGCCGTCCATCCAAAAATCCATGTGGTGAGGGATAGAAGGATGATCCTGTTTTATACCAAAGGAAAGTGTTGTAAAATCCAATGGATCAAGATCAATGGTTGTGCCATCGCCCTTGTCTATATGTTTAGTATAGCCACCCCAACTGGTGTAATTTGCCATGTCGAGGAACTCTTCAGCATTAAGCCTATAAGGTGGTGTGTCAAGGTGGATTGGCCAATTAGGTGAAGTATAATTTGGTCCCCAACCGAAAGATTGGTAGCCAGGTGTGAAGCCCTTGGTTTGCTTGGCATCATTTGGCCACTTATACATCATCTCATTAAATCTTGCCTTATAGTGGTATAGATTGCCAGGACCACCTAGCATGACCGCCTCTCCCTTTGCAGGGTCGTAGCCCCATATTTCTGGGTAGATAGTATTTTCTTCAGGTTGTGCATTAGACTTTGTGAAGTAAAGGTCGTAGACTTGGCGGTCGTAGTAGATGTTGTAGACTGTTTTGCCTGTGGCTGAAACTGCCTTTGTCACTAGTGGGTTTTTTGAGTCTTTGTTTTGTTTATCTGTTAATTCTTTGTTGTAGACAAAGAACTTGTTTAGATAAAGGTCATGGCTACGATTGAATTTTGCGCCCTTCCAAATCTTTTGTAGACGAGCTTTGTCTAGATCTGGGAATGGTAGACCTGGTAAAGTTGTCCCTTGTCCATCATCGACTGGGCCTGAGCTCTCTGAATCTAGATTTGGTCTTGAGCCTGTGTCTTTTTGTTTATAGACACGGGTGCTCATGTAGTCGTATTTTTCTAAAATAGATGCATTAGCAGCATGGTCTGCCTTCTCTGCCCAGAATTGGATGGCGTAGTCTGCCTTTTCCTTATCCTTCCACACTGCTGTGAAGGTTAGCTTTTCTCTTGGGATTGTATCACTGCCCAATTTTAGGGCCGGCATCTTAAGTTTTATTTCTTCTGTTTTTTCTTTTTTAGGCTTACCATCTTCAAGCTCATAAGCACCACCACTATCTTTTTTGTAATAGGTACTTGCCAAGTCAACTATGGCATTGCCATTAGCATCTTTAATGATCTCACCCTTTTTATATTCTTTCCCGTCTGCTCCCTTTAGATTGTGGGATGGCTTCCAACCCAAAAATTCACAACCTTCCTTGGTTGGGATACTATTTTCGTCTATATTTGGAATTTCTTGGTCGTAGTAGTAAGTCCTAGTTGGCAAAGGTGTTCCGTCTTGGGTGTCAAAGACAACATCATAGGCAGCACGGTTGTAACGGTACTCGATTTTAAAATCAGATGTATCTTCTGGAACTTGGGTTTTTAGCTTGATAATCTGTGGCTCAAAGCCCGGTCTCTCATTTTCTGGCAAAGCTTGGACTTCCAAAGTAGAACCAGTATTACCTTTTAATGTGCTTAAGTTTTCGTGATTAAGCACAAGCTCTTGATATTTTGCCTTTTGATCAGGATCCTTTAAATCATATTTTGTTTCTTTTCCAGCTTTATCTATGACTGTTCCGTCATATTTTGTAATTGTTCCATCTTTGTTGGTAAACTTGTTGAAGTCTTCCATATCTTGAAAGACGTGTTTGACAGTTACAGTGTTTGTTCTGGCCTTGTATTTATAATCATTTAGGGCCAGGTACTCTTTACCATTCCTGTCATTTCCAGTTTGCTTGCCATTATTCGCCTTCTTTACAATACTATCATAAGTATTGGTAAAGGATTCAACTCCCTTTGGCTTGTCATAACCCGCCATGTTTGGGAGCTTGATCTCCTTATTTATCTTTTTTTGTTCATCAGGGCTTGCAGCCTCCCCTACACTTGCTACATAGGGTTGGTAGTTGACGCTATATTTTTCTCCCTTTTCTGCCTTATAATCAGTACGCAAGGTATAAATTGCTGGTTGGTTTGGATTTTTTGTCAAATTCTCAGCTGTTTGCCCATTTTCTAGCCTAGCTATACTTACAGGCGTTTTTTCATTTATAATCTTTGCCTTATCCCCTGCGAGATTATCATAATTATAGGTATGATCATCAACCGCCGCAAAAGCTGGGGCTATATTTGATGCCATCATTATTGTGGCTACCAATAAGGCCATTAGTTTCCTCATCGCTTTCATTTTTTTCCCTTTTCTCCTTCTTATGGAATTACTCTCCTTGTGTATTTTAACAATATAAAATACACCTATAGATGATATAATTATACACTATATAGTGCAAAAAATAAACGTTAAAGGCATTTATTATAAAGATTTTACAAATAATCCACAATATCTTATAAATATTGTAAAAAAGGTAAAAAGTGATTTTTTATATCCTAATTGTATAATAAATTCGAGGTGTATTATGATTGAATATTTAAAAGACCAGGGCATAAACGAGAACTTGATTGCCCAATTAGAAAAATATAGAGAAGAAAATGGACTTGATAATAACGATAGGATTATCAAGCCTGAATACAAATACTATGGTAAAGATGTATTAGAACAAGCCATTGCTGCCCTTCTTGCAGGAAAGAATATCCTCCTTACAGGGGCTAAGGCTACTGGTA
>NZ_CAUPFR010000026.1:0-17717 GCF_963510575.1 uncultured Anaerococcus sp.
CATTTATGCCACCCTTTTTCATATCTGTGCCAACAAAAATTAGCCTATCTTCGATAAAGTGAAGGGTGTAGGTAGCATAGCCCTTATCAACGAGGACTTTTTCCTCTCCTGTCTTTAGGTCTTTTAGGATGATGGATTCACGAAATTCCATAACGTCATTGGCATCAGAGTGGCTTCTTATATAGGCGATTTTTCCTAAATCTTCGCTTATATCTAGGCCATTTACTTCATTGTCCTTGTCTGATTTTAGGATTTCTGTAAGTTTGTCAGCCTTTAAATCGTAAAGGTAATAATAGACTGTTTCCTCCTTGAGGTAGCCTGCTCCATTTAGCCAAAAAGGAAGGGTAGTAACTTCTTCATAGGCTTCATTTTCTTTTTCTGTCTTTTTTTCTTCTTCGGTTTTCTTTGGGCTGGCAGAAAGGAGGTAGGTGTTATCCTTAAGCCATTTTAGAGATTTAACATCCTTATCAAGTTTGAAGAGAAGCTCGCCAAGTCCGTGACCGTCATTTTTGTAAAAATAATCATAGGTATCATCAGAGTCGTATTTATATACCAAAGAGCCTTGGCCATCAAAGGTGGAAAGCGAAGCGTTTTTCTTGTCTGTAATCCTGTAGGACTTGCCTAAATCTTTTTGGTAAAGGTAAAGATCGGTGTCATATTTGTTGTCTTTAAGGTTTGCCTGGGTCTTTTTGTAGGCAATTTTATTGTTATCTTTAGAAACTAAGATTCCAGATAGAAATTCATAGTCAAATAAGTCATTAATTTGTGTCATAAATTCTCCTTTATTTTTTATACTATAACTATACCCTTTTGCCTTGGTGGATAAATGTAATAAGCGTCTCAAGCTTGAATAAATCTGTAAATAGTCATATAATATGACTAAGAGAAGCCACCTCTTACCCATCAAAAAAGCCGCAAAGTGCAAACTTTGTGATATTAGGTTGAAATAGTCCCCATACGGGCATCAAAAAAGAGTAGGTGTGAACTACTCTTTTTTACTTTCTTTGCTGCGACTTTCCTTCCGATATTCGAAAAGAATGTCTTTCAACAAAGGCAATATTAGGTTGGATACAATCGTAATGATTATATCAAATATATTCCCCATTGGGCATCACCCCCTTTCTATCGGGGATATTTTTATTATATCACAGAAATAAATTTTTTATTAACTACGATTAGTAAAGACTTTTGGAATCATCTTAATAATATCTTGAAAAATTAAGCTATTTATCATATAATCCTAGTAAGAGAAGCCACCTCTTTTCTATCAAAAAAGCCGCAAAGCGCAAACTTTGTGATACAAAACTTATCAAATGTCCCTATTTGGGTATCGAAAAAAGAGGAGTTGCAGCTCCTCCTTTTTCATTCCTTGTTTCTTTTTTCTTTCCATATTTCGAAAAGAATATTCGATAACAAGGGTAATACAAAACTTGATATAATTATAAAAATTATATCTATCAAATTTTTCCCCATTGGGAATCACCCCCTTTCTTTTGTGGGGATAATTTTATTATAGCATAGAAAAAAATTTTTAAAAAAAAGTTTAAGGAAAAGGTTTTTGGGTATATAATTAATATAAAAGTTAGCACCGTGCTAACTAAATATAGGAGGGAATTATGAAACTAAATATCAAAGCTAAAAATTTCACCTTGACAGAAGATATCAGAATCGAGTCAGAAAAGAAATTTGATAGGTTAGATAAGTATTTCCATGATGAAGAAAATATGGATCTTAAGTTTGCTAAGGAGGGCGTTGGCTATGAGCTTGAAGCCACTATGTTTTTGAAGGGTGGCACAATCTTGAGGGCAGAAGCCTACGAGGAAACTTATGAAAATGCTATTGACAGGGTTATAGATGCTCTAGTTAGACAGATTAGAAAGCATAAGACTAGACTTCAAAGGGGCAGACAAACCGGCGATAGCATCAAGTTTGAAGTCTTTGACGCAGATGTCAAAGCAGATGAAAAAGAAGAAGAAATCAAGATAGCCAGGGAAAAAACTATCCCAGTTAAACCTATGAGTGCAGAAGAGGCTATCCTCCAAATGGAACTACTAAACCACAACTTCTTTGTTTACGAAGATGCAGAAGACATGGAAGTAAGGGTTGTTTATAAGAGAAAAAAAGGTGACTACGGTCTAATTGTTCCTACTAAATAAATTTAATACATTCGATACCGAAAAATTTTCGTTCGGTGTTTTTCTCCTTTCTCCCACCTCGAGGTGGGAGTTTTATTTTGCTCGATTTTCCCTTAGGATTTTGATTTTATGTTATAATTATATAAGAAAGTGAGGACTTATGTATTCTAAAACTAACACCACATCCCTAATTGGCCTTGAGGGCAAGTTAGTGGAAGTTGAAAGCGATATTACATCAGGAATGCCAGCCTTTAATATAGTTGGTTTGCCAGATTCATCTATAAAAGAATCCAAGGATAGGGTGAGGGTTGCCCTTGTTAATTCATCATATAAATTTCCTGCAGGTAGGATTACCATCAACCTTTCACCAGCAGATTTAAAAAAAGAGGGAACTCAGCTTGATTTGCCCATAGCTATTTCTCTTTTAAGTTCCATGGGAGTTATAGACAGGGCCTACGATGACTATATATTTTTGGGAGAACTTTCCCTAGATGGGAGAATTCTGCCAATTAGAGGTGCCCTAGCCATGGTGATTTCTATGAGGGAGCAGGGTTTTAGGAAATTTATAATTTCTGAAGACAACAAGGAAGAATGTGCCATAATTTCCGATATAGAGGTCTATCCTTTTAATAAATTAAATGATGTGGTAGCCTTTTTGAATGGAGATTTGAAAAAAGATTTTTACAAGATTAATCCGGCCCTTTTGAAGGAAGAAATTTCTTATGACTTGGACTTTAAGGACCTCAAGGGTCAGGAAAATCTAAAAAGAGCACTTCAAATAGCGGCAGCGGGCGGTCACAATTTGTTAATGGTTGGCCCTCCAGGATCTGGCAAGACTTTCTCTGCCAAACATTTGCCTACAATCCTACCCGACATGAGTTTTGAGGAAAGAGTCGAGGTAACAAAAATCTATTCGATTATGGGTCTTTTAGACAGTGGCCATTTGGTAAGTGCAAGGCCTTTTAGGGCTCCCCACCACTCTTCAAGCCAGGTTGCCCTAATCGGAGGTGGCCATTCTGTGCCAAAACCAGGCGAAATCACCCTTGCCCACAGGGGAGTATTGTTTTTGGATGAATTTCCAGAATACCAGAAAAACGTCATAGAAGCCTTGAGGGAACCTCTCGAAAACAAGGAAATAAATGTGGCCCGTGCCCAGGCAAGTGTAAAATATCCGTCAGACTTTATCTTAATTGCAGCCATGAACCCTTGTCCATGTGGCAATTATGGCAATCCTCTCAAAGAATGTACCTGTTCGGTTAACGAAATCAGAAGGTACTTAAACAAGATTTCATCTCCTATTTTAGATAGGATTGACATTCACATCGAGATAAGGCCTGTAAAATACGATGATTTGAATGATGAAACCAAGTCAAAATCTTCTGCCGAGCTAAAAAGCGAAGTGGTAAGGGCAAGGCAAATCCAAGCTGACAGGTACAAGGACGAAAAAATCAAGACTAATGCCTTGCTATCAACCAGACAGATGAAAAAATATATAAAATTAAGTCCCGAAGTAGAAAAAATCGGCCAGATGGCTTTCAATAAATATAATTTTTCTGTAAGGAGCTACAACAAGGTCCTAAAAATGGCAAGGACCATAGCAGACTTAGAGGCAAGCGAGGAAATAACAGCTAAACACCTCTTAGAAGCTGTAAGATACAGGTCACTTGACGATAAGTATTGGAGTGTATAATGTTAGATCAAAGGCAAATTGCTGTTGATATTGACGGCTTTATAGAAAATTTAATAAGAACAGCCATCGGCCTTTACGCATCCGATATCCACCTCCAACCAGAAGAAGGCTATGGTAAAGTTAGGCTAAGAATAGACGGGACCCTTATTGATATTATGCAAATCAAGAGGGAATATTTTGACATGGTATCTTCAAAAATAAAGCTATCCTGTGGAATGGATATATCACAAAAAAGGATGCCCCAGGATAAGTCCATGAAGTATGAAAGCTTTCCAGGCATCGACTTTAGGGTATCATCAGTTCCAACAATCCTTGGCGAAAAAATAGTTATAAGGATTTTATCAATAGATATTTTTATGGAAAAGGCCAGGCTTTTGGGTTTTTCTGATGATAGCAAGGAAAAATTGGAAAGAGCCATCAGGAAAAAATCTGGCATAATCTTAATGACAGGGCCAACTGGATCAGGAAAGACAACTTCTTTGTATGCCCTCCTTGAGAAACTCAACAGGGAAGATGTAAACATAATCACCATCGAAGACCCAGTAGAATACAAGATTGAAAATATAAACCAAATTTCAATCAACGAAAAAATTGGATTAACATATCCAGTGATCCTCAAGTCAATCCTCCGCCAAGACCCAGATATAATAATGATTGGGGAAATTAGAGACAGGCAAACTGCAGAAATCGCCATCAGAGCGGCCATAACTGGCCACCTAATCCTATCTACTGCCCACACCCGTGACGCATTTTCAGGCCTCATCAGGCTAAAAGATTTGGGAGTAGAAGACTACCTCATAAGGGCAGCAGTAAATCTTTTGGCAGGTCAAAGGCTAGTGAGAAAACTCTGCGACTGCAAAAGGGCTGATATTATGACCGATGCAGAATATGAACTAATGTCAGCCTACATAAAAGTCGACAGGGAAAGAAAAATCTACAGACCAGTAGGGTGTCCATACTGCAACGGAGGCTACAAGGGCCGCCAGGCAGTAGAAGAAGTAATAAGCATAGATAATGAATTTAAAGACATCCTAAGAAAATATGGCCTAGAAAGTGAAAAAATAGAAGAAAAACTAAACAAAGACGGCTTTAGACCAATGCTAGTAAACGGCCTAATCCAAGTCTTAGAAGGCGAAACTTCTTTTGAAGAAATTTTGAATGTCCTAGGCAATTGAGGAAAAATAT
Source organism: uncultured Anaerococcus sp. (assembly GCF_963510575.1). GTDB lineage: Bacteria > Bacillota > Clostridia > Tissierellales > Peptoniphilaceae > Anaerococcus. The sequence continues at coordinate 5,011 of NZ_CAUPFR010000026.1, forward strand.
GAAAAAAACTAAAAAAATATTATATTTAGCAATTTCACTTATTATTGGGATTTCCATATCTTTTATTATAAGAGATAAGAAGGTGCATTTTGATTATGAAATTGACCCTAAATATTATTCCGGAGACCAAAGTCCTTTTGAAAATGACTTTGACTATGCCTTTGACACTCTAGAAAAATACTACGCCCTTTTTTATAGGAATGGGACCTATGATTTTTTGAAAAATCGAGAATCTTACAAAAATGAAATTAAAAACCTAAAGACCGATAAAGAATTTTTTGACAAGATGAATAGGATTTTAGAAGATTTGGGCGATGGTCACACCAATCTTCTTGATAATAATGAGTCTTATGATATGAAAGAGACCTTTGTCCTTTCAAATAAGGAGGAAAAAGGTCTGGTTAATGTTGATTTGATAAATTATTTATTTGGGACAAAAATTTCACGTTTTTTTGAAAAAATTTTTATAGAATCTAAGGCTGCTACAAAAAATCTAATAACCCTAGATATAAATAAGGACATAGCCTACTTAAAAATCAGGGCAATGATTGACCCTGGCACACCTGATTTTGAGGAAGATTTAGAACTTTTAAAGACTTATCTAAAAAAATCAAAAAATAAAAAGGCCTTAATTATTGACCTTAGGGGAAATGGTGGGGGCAATTCTGCTTACACAAATTTCTTTCTATATCCAATGATTTTGGGCAAGAAGGGCTTTAAAGAAAGCCACGAATATATCCTATTTAGGTCAGATGAGGTTTTTAAGTACGATCCGCAATATCCTGAGTTGAGGGATTCTATAAAGAAAATCAAGGAGTCGGATTTTAAATATTTGGAAGAAAATATTCCTTTTCTCAAAAAAGATAAGAAGATGATGGATGATATTAGAAAAAACTACACCCACATTATCTTTAATCCAGGTCTTGAAAATTCAGGAGAGTTTGGTGATGATTATAAATTTAATGGCAAGCTCTATCTTTTGATCGATGAGGATGTCTACTCATCAGCCCAAATTGCAGCCCACTTTTTTAGGGACAATGACCTAGGGACTATCATAGGGGAAAAGACAGGTGGCGATGGGATAGGGACAACACCCGCCATGGTCAAACTTCCAAACACTAAGTACATCCTAAGATTTTCCCACGAGCTAGGTCTTAGGGAAACAGAATCAATGGAAGAATCAACCTACACAATCCCTGATATAGAAATCCCAAGAAAAGACCAATCAGAAATCCCTTCTAATGATGGGTGTGTGAAGAAAGTAATAGAAATAGAAAGCAAAAGTCCGATTAAATAGAGCCTTTAGAGGCTCTTTTGTTTTAATAAAAATTTCTCAATAAAAATTTGACTTTCTCTGACCTTCATAGTATATTATGAATGTAAGAAGTTAGCAGTCGCACAATGAGAGTGCTAATAAAAATAAAATAAGGAGTGAATAATTATGGCAAATCTTATTAGAAAAAATAATTCTTTATCAAGATACAATGATTTTTATGATATGGTGGATTCCTTCTTTAATGCACCTATGGAAACAAATGTTTTTGAGTCTTCTTTTAAGCTAGATGTAGCAGAAGATGATGATAAATTTTTAGTAGAAGCAGAGATGCCTGGTATAGACAAGGACTCCATTGACATAGACTTTGACAGGGGACAACTTACACTAACAGTTAACTCTCACACTGAAAATACAGATGAAAAGAAAAATTACATCCACAAGGAAAGAAAATCTACCAGGATGACAAGGACCATGTATTTTGGCGATATAGATGAGGAAAATATCCAGGCTAAACTTGACAATGGTATCCTAGAAATAGAAATTCCAAAACGCAAGGAAGAAAAAACTAATAAAAAGATAGAAATTAAATAAAATCACAAGCAGCTAGGCTTTCCTGGCTGCTTTTTTGGTCCAAATTTACATAGATAAATTGCCCATCTTTGAGTATAATGACATAAGAATTTTAAAAGGGGACTTATGACTGAATTAAAAATACCTGACCACATTGCGATTGTCCTTGATGGCAATGGTAGGTGGGCAAAAAAACAAAATAGGCCTAGGACCTTCGGCCACAAGGAAGGTGCGGAAAATGTGGTTAGGATTGCTAAAGCTGCCAAGAAGTTTGGGGTTAAGACTTTGACTCTTTACGCATTTTCTACAGAAAATTGGAAGAGACCGGCGTCTGAAGTTGGGTTTTTGATGGATTTACTAATTAAGTTTGTAAATTCAAAACTTAAAGAACTTATAGATGAAGATTGCAAGCTAAATTTCTTGGGAGACCTATCAAAGCTTCCAAAAAAGACCTATGAGACTTGTCTTTCCGCTATAGAAAAAACCAAGGATAATAAGTCCTTTACCGTAAATATTGCCTTAAATTATGGGGGTAGGGATGAAATCGTCCATTCCTTTAAACAAATTATAGAAAAAGGTTATGGTAGGGATGAGATTACAGAAGAATTAATTTCTGATAATTTATATACGGCAGGCCAATCTGACCCAGATTTATTAATTAGACCTGGTGGGGAAATTAGGCTTTCAAATTTTCTTATCTATCAGCTTGCCTACACAGAATTATATTTTACAGATGTTTTGTGGCCAGATTTTACAGAAGATGACCTAAGGGAAGCAATTCTTGCTTTTACCAAAAGAGATAGAAGATATGGTGGTTTATGATTAAGTTTTTAAACAGGGCCTTTGGTGGCGCTGTCATTTTAACACTTTTAATATTGATAACATATTTAGGGAGGATTCCTCTTGCTCTTGGGGTGGCAGCTTTTTCTTATATTGCCCTTCATGAGATGGATAAGGCCCTAAAAAAGATAGACCTCCACTTGCCAATGAAGTGTCTTTACCTTACAAATGGTATAATCATGGCGGCGGCCTTTATAAATAATTCTGATCTTTATATAGCATCTATTGTGGTATCAGTTTTATTTTTGTTTATGTATATTATTTTAAGGAGCCATTACACTCTTTATGATGCATTTGCTGCAGCCTTTGTCATGCTTTATGTGTCATTTTTGATTTCCCATATTTTGAGGATAAAAAATGTATCATACGTTTGGATGCTTTATATCACAGCTTGGGGATCAGACACTTTTGCCTATTTAGTTGGCAGTCTTTTTGGCAAGCACAAAATGGCGTGGATGGCTCATATTAGCCCACACAAGACTATAGAAGGGTCCCTTGGGGGGATTGTTGGTGCGACAATTTTAAATATTGTTTATTGCCATGAATTTGGCCTTGAAAATTATATTAGAGAGATAGTTATTTTTACAATTGTAGCTGCGATTATGTCTCAAATTGGAGATTTGATTGCATCTTATATTAAAAGACAAACTGGAATTAAAGATTTTGGTAATTTGATACCAGGCCACGGTGGCATCCTTGATAGGTTTGATTCTATCATGTTTATTGCCCCTGTCCTTTATCTTTTTTCTAGGGTTTAAGGAGAGAAAATGAGAATAGTTTTAGCGGTAGTTTTATTTTTGCTACTGATAGTTTTTCACGAATTTGGCCACTTTATTGTGGCTAAAAAGTCGGGTATAAAGGTAAATGAATTTGCAGTTGGTATGGGGCCCCTTATTTATTCAAAGGAAAAGGGTGAGACCAAGTATTCCTTTAGGCTAATTCCTATTGGTGGTTATTGTGCCATGGAGGGTGAAGATGATGAATCAAGCGACCCAAGGAGTTATGACAATGCTCCAGCCTTTAAGAGGTTTTTAACAATTCTCGCAGGGCCTGTGGCAAATTTGATTATAGCTGTAGTGGTCTTTACCATTGTTGGCTTAATTAGTGGAATAATTACAACAAAAATCGGTGATTTTACAGAAAATTCGCCAGCCAAAGAAGTCGGTATGGAAGTAGGAGATGAAATCAGAAAGGTCGGAGATAGGGATATCAAAGATTTTGCTGATATTTCTGCAGGAATTTCTGAATTTTATAAGGATAAGGATTATAAAAAGCCTCTTACAGTAGAGTATTTTAGGCAAAGTTCAGATACAGTAACTGCTGTAGATTTGAAGGTAGAAGTAAAGGACGATCATGCTTATATTGGTATAATCCCAGCTAGGAGAAAGCCTAATCTTATAGAAGCTTTTGGCCTAGGTTTTAGCGAGACTTGGAAAAATGTCAAGATGATTTTTGTGATTTTAGGCAGGCTTTTTACTGGTAAACTCGCCTTTGGAGCCCTATCAGGTCCTGTTGGTGTCCTTAAGGAAATAGGCAACCAAGCCCAAAATGGTCTTGCAAGCCTACTTTACTTTTTGGCCTATATTTCAGTAAACCTTGCAGTTTTTAACCTCTTGCCAATACCTGCCCTTGATGGGTCAAAGCTTTTGACAAGTGGGATTGAAATGATAACTGGCAAAAAAATTAATAAGAAAATCGAAGAGAAAGTTACCATGGTTGGATTTTTCATTTTGTTGGGTCTGATTTTGGTGGTTTCTATAAAGGATATCATAAATATATTTAGATAAGAAGGTATAAATGAGAAAAGAAACAAGAAAAATTTTTGTAGGAGATGTTGCTGTTGGTGGCGGCTCTCCTATTTCTATCCAATCAATGACAACAGCGAAGACATCCGATGTAGAAGCTGTAGTTAAGCAAATTAAAGCTTTAGAGGCTGAAGGATGTGATATTTCAAGGTCTGCTGTAAATACAATAGAAGATGCTAAGGCCATTCCTAAAATCAAAAGCCTGACAAATATTCCCTTTGTTGCCGACATCCAATTTGATTATAGGCTCGCTCTTGCAGCTGTGGAAAATGGTTGTGACTGCTTGAGATATAATCCAGGCAATATAGGTGGTAGGGACAAGGTGGCACTTCTTGTTGAAGAATGTAAGAAAAGAAGGATTCCAATAAGGATTGGGGTTAATTCTGGATCTGTTTCAAGAGAGATAGTCGATCGTTTTGGCGGAGTTAACAAGGATTCTCTTGTGGCAAGTGCTATTGAAGAGGTAAAAATTCTTGAAGATATGGATTTTCATGACATAAAAATTTCTGTGAAGTCTTCTGATGTAATTACCATGATTGACGCCTATAGGCTTTTGTCATCTAAAGTAGATTATCCTTTGCACCTAGGAGTAACAGAAGCGGGCCCTCTTTACCAAGCTCTTGTTAAGTCCTCAATTGGAATTGGCTCTCTCCTTAAGGACGGAATTGGAGATACTTTGAGGGTTTCTATCACAGGTGATATTGTTGAGGAAGTAAGGGCTGGAAAGGCAATACTTAAGGCACTTGGCCTTAGGAGAGATGGACTCGATATAGTTTCTTGTCCAACTTGTTCCCGTACAAGTGTTGATTTATCAAATATAGTAGCAGAAGTTGAAGAAAAGTCAAGGGGTCTTGATATCAATGCCAAGGTTGCCATCATGGGTTGTCCGGTAAATGGACCTGGAGAATCAAAAGAGGCAGAGTATGGGATTTCTGCTGCCAATGGCATGGGATTTTTGTTTAAAAATGGCAAGACTGTGAAGAAAGTAAAAGAAGAAGAGATAGTCGATACCCTAATTGAAGTTTTAAAAGAAGAGAAAAATGAAAATTGACCTGGCAAGATTAATTAATGTTGAAAAAAATTCATACACCATAATAAGCGCAATTTTTCACCAAAAAGAAAACCTCCTAGAGATTAAAATAAAATCTGAAAATCCCCTTGATTCTCATCTTGAGGAGGACTTGAGGGAGTATTTTTCTTATGTGGACTTAAAGATTTCCTATGAAAAAATTATCGTAACAACCTATGACGACTACATCCCAGAATACGAGGGCGAGGTCGAATACGAAGACGTGCCTGATGACTTAAATAATATAGTTTTTAGGGATGAAAAAAATCTTTACCCAGCAAGTGGTGAAGATGTTAAAAATGAGCCGGGCCCTAAAGTGGGTGAAAATGAATCAGAGCTTAGAAATGTTGTGGAAAATGACCAGCCAACTCCAGATACAGATGATAAGGACCTTGAAGTTTTTGATCCAAGCCAAGATGACCCTTTTAATGAGGAAGATTTTGCTGAAGAAAAACAAAATCTTGGGGAAAATGAAGATTCTACTGAAGAAGCTTTAATAGCAGAAAATCCAGAAGAAAAAGATTTGGAAGAGGAAGACCAAGAAGAGGAAAATTCTAGCTTTGATGATTTAAAAAAGGCCAAGGAAGCCCAACTCCAAAGGAAAATAGCCCAGGCCCTCAATTACCAAAATAAGCAAAAGGAAAAGGAAGACGCTCAAAAAAACACTGACGGCTTAAATTTTGGGAGAAAAATCAAGGCTGACCCTATACAAATCGAGGATATTTATGACAAAAAAGGCATGACCAACTCCCTAATTGGTAAAATTTACGGCTTAAGCTGCCTTGAAACCAAGTCGGGTTATTTTATTTATACTTTTGATTTGGAAGATAAGACTGATGCCATTTCCTGCAAGCTTTTTGCCAACAAGAAAAATAATTTCAAGGTCGAAGGCTTGAAAGATGGGATGGCTGTCCAAGTCGAAGGAGTTTTAAACTTTGATGACTACGCCAAGGAAGATGTCTTTACAGTTAATTCTATTACAGATGCCCTAATTTCAAAGAAAGTAGACCTGGCAGCTGATAAGAGGTTTGAACTTGAACTTCATTCTAAATATACCAACCTAGATGGTTTTGTGGATGACGGTGACCTCTTGCCTGTCCTTAAGGAATGGGGTTGGGATACAATTGGTATTACCGATACAGAAAATCTCCAGGTTTTGCCTTATGTTTATGACACCTATAAGAAAAACGGGATTAGGGTTTTAAACGGGGTAGAACTTCTCCTAGTAGAAGATGATTTGAGAATCCTAACAAATCTTTCGGGCGAAGACTTGCCTACATTCAAGAATTTAGAAGACGGGTCTTTTGTAGTTTTCGATATAGAAACCACAGGACTTTTGAAATACAGGGATGCCATTACAGAAATCGGTGCTGTGAGGGTTGAAAATGGGGAAATAACTGAAACCTACAACAAATTGATAAACCCTGAAAGAATCCTACCTGAAAAGATTGTTGAGATTACAGGGATAACCGATGCAATGCTTGCTGATAAACCAAAGATTGGCGAGGTCTTGCCAGGATTTTTGGATTTTTGTGGGGATAGTTTGATTGTTGGTCAAAATACAGACTTTGACGTTGGATTTATAAGAGAAAACGCCAAGAGATTGGGACTTAAATTTGATCCAATTTATCTTGATACCCTACCTATGGCCCGTGCCCTCTTTGATGATATGGGAAAATTCTCCCTAGATAAGATTGCCAGAAAGCTTGATATACCAGCCTTTAACCACCATAGGGCAAGCGACGATGCTAGGGCAACAGCTCAAATTTTCATCAAGATGTATAAGATGATTATGGACCAAGAAGGCCTTGATATTTCAAAGATAAATAAGCTAAAGACAAATTATCCAAAGGCCAAGCACGAAACTTTTTCTGCCCTAGCCTTTGCCAAGGATAAGACAGGTCTTAAAAATCTTTACAAACTAATTTCCGAATCAAGGATGAATTACATGGCAAACGGCGAAGCCAGGACACCTATGTCTGTCCTTGAAAAATACAGGGAAGGCTTGGTTTTGGGTGCTGGTGGAGCAGAGGGTATGGTTTTTGAATATATTCTAGGCGAGAGAAGCGAAAGGCAAATAAAAAGAGTCCTAGACCTTTTTGATTTTTATCAGGTAGAGCCTGTTTCTATGTTTTTGGATAAGGTAGAAAGTGGAAAAATCGACTCCCTAGCCCAAGTTAAGGAAATAAACCAGAAGATAATTGATTTTGGGGAAGAAAATAAGAAGTTAGTGGCAGCCACAGGTGGGGTGAGATACCTTGAACCTGGTGACTACAAGTTAAGAAACGTTCTTAAAAAAGGTTCTTTCTTCTTTTATAGGGAAAACAGACCTCTTTATTATTTGAGGACTACAGAAGAAATGCTAAATGAATTCGCCTACCTTGGCGATTCTAAGGCCTATGAACTTGTAATTAGAAATCCAAAGAAAATCGTGGCGACTCTTGAAGATATAAGGCCAATTCCTCACGGAACCTTCCCACCAAAAATCGCAGGTTCTGAGGAAATGCTCAGGGATACTTGTTTTAAAAAAGCCCACGAAATTTACGGTGACCCTCTTCCAAAAATTGTCCAAGATAGGCTTGATAGGGAGCTTCATTCTATTATTTCAAATGGTTACGCAGTATTATATATTATTGCCCAGAAACTTGTAAAAAAATCTAACGAGGACGGTTATCTTGTTGGTTCTAGGGGGTCAGTTGGTTCATCTTTTGCTGCAACCATGGCTGACATTACAGAAGTAAACCCACTTTCACCTCACTATATTTGTCCGAATTGTAAGCATTCGGAATTTTTTGAGGAAGACTTGTTGGGTTCTGGTATAGATTATCCAGACAAAGATTGTCCGGTATGTGGGACACCAATGCATAAGGATGGTCACAATATCCCATTTGAAGTGTTTTTAGGTTTTGAAGGTGATAAGGAACCTGATATAGACTTAAACTTTGCTGGCGAATACCAACCAACCATCCATAAGTACACCGAAGTACTTTTCGGTGAGGGCAAGGTTTTTAGGGCAGGAACAATTGGAAAAATCCAGGACAACACTGCCTTTGGTTATATCAAAAAATACATGGAAGAAAATAACTTAAACTTAACCAACGCCCAGGTTAGGAAACTCCAAAGGGGTCTAAAGGATGTAAAAAGGTCAACAGGTCAACATCCGGGCGGGCTTATAGTAGTGCCTGATGATATAGAGGTTTTCGATATTTGCCCAATCCAATATCCGGCAGATGATCCAGCTAGCGGCAATAAGACTACCCATTTCCCATACAGGGTTATGGAGGAAACTCTATTGAAACTTGACCTTTTGGGCCACGATGTGCCTTCAGTTATCAGACACCTTCAAGACCTCACTGGGACAGACCCACTTAAGATAAAGATGGACGACCAAGACGTAATGAAGATTTTCTCCTGCACAGAACCTCTTAAAATCAAACACGATTTTTCAAATAACGATATAGGAACTCTTGGTATCCCAGAATTTGGAACAAATTTCGTTCGTGGAATGCTTAAGGACACCTATCCTAAAAAGTTTTCTGAGATGGCGAGGATTTCTGGTCTTTCCCATGGAACCAACGTTTGGCTTAACAATGCCCAGGATTTAATTAAGTCAAATACAGCTGGCTTTAATGAGATTATTTCAACTAGGGATGATATTATGAACGCCCTTATCCAGGAAGGCCTTGATAAGAAAAAGTCCTTCATGATTATGGAAAAAGTTCGTAAGGGCAAGGGACTTAGCGAGGAAGAAATTGACTATATGAGGGAAAATGGGGTCAAGGACTGGTATATAGATTCTTGCCTTAAGATTGCCTATCTTTTCCCAAAGGCCCACGCCGTTGCCTATTGTTTGATGTCTTACAGGATTGCTTATTACAAGGTTTACTATCCTGAAGCTTTCTACGCTTCATATTTCTCATCAAAATTAGGGGACTTCACCTATTCGACAATCCTATCTGGTCTTGAATCTGTCCAGATGGCCTTAAATGCCTACAAGGAAATGTTTAACATAAGCAAGAGAGATCAGGATTTGAGGACTGTCCTTGAAGTGGCTGAAGAAATGCACGCCAGGGAAATAAAAATCAGAAAAGCTGATATTTACGAATCCGATGCCACAAAATTTTTGATTAAGGACGGGGAAATCCTTCCACCTTTGGCTGCAGTTGATGATGTGAGCGAGGCCATGGCAAAGGATATAGTAGAAGAAAGGGTAAAGGGCGACTTTATTTCTATAGAAGACCTCACATCTAGGACTTCGGTAAATAAAAACGCCCTTAAAAGCTTAAAAGATTTGGGAATCATAGAAGGAATCCAAGAAGAAAATCAAATGAGCCTATTTGATGGCTTGTTCTAAGAAAAAGCCTGTTGGAGAGAAGTTTTGCTTCTTCCAACAGGTTTTTTTATCCGTTTATAATCTTTAATTCTTTGACCATATCTACTTTTGCAATTTTTCTTTTTTCCAATATTTGTACTAGGATAAAAATTATTAAACTTAAGCCTATGGCTTCAAAGAAACTTGAAAGAGGAATATTTATCTCTACATAGGCATCTAGTTTGGTGATGGCTAAGCGTGTCATTAACCTAATTAGGAAGTCCATGACAGGAATCATTACAATTTCAAAGACTAGGAGGATTAGGAAAATAGGATTTGTATAAATCGCAGTAGCCTCTCCATCTCTTATTCCAAAGACCTTTAGGTAGGATATATTTGTCTTTGACTTATCTATGATTAGGCTGGTAACCAGATAGGAAATGATAAGGTAAAAGACTAGGGTCACGACCAAGAGACTATCGAAGACTCCACCAAAGGAATCTAGGAAGTGGGTCATAAACTTATTCATTTCTTCCTTGTTAATTTCATTTACAAGGAGATTTTTGTCGATATTTAGTTTTTGATTAGACCCGTAGGCATTGAAATATTCCTTATCTTGACCTATTATCTTGTTTATCTCTTCTCTTTTTCCGAGAATTTGGAATTGGTTGTTGGCTTCATCTATATATTTTATCTTAAGATTTACCTTGTCATAGTTGAAATTTTCTATGACTTGGAGCTTATCGCCTATTTTTAATTTATAAACCTTGGCCATACCCTTTGAAATTATTACATCTTCCTTATCCAAATTTCCGATATCCAAATCCTTATATTTTGAATCTGCATCCACTCCTAGGCACTGGATTTTTTTCATATTAAAATCTACCAAGTTGAAGCTAAGAATAGAAATTTTATCAGCTTTGATTTTAGGGTCTGGAGCCTTTACTATATAGGTGTGGTCATATTTCATTGAATCTTTGACCTTTTGCGCATAGTCTGTAAAAATTGGTTTCACACCTAGAGAATAAATTAAAAGGATGTTGGCAAGACCTATACCAAAAATTAGGCTGATAATATTGGCCCTATTGGCAAGGATGACCCTCAACCTAAATTTATTTATAAAGGTAAATTTATCTAGCCTTAACCTTAGCCTAGCCCTTGGTGATTTGATTGTATTTCTCAAAAAGTCTATGGCCTTGTGCTTAAGAGCCTTGTTGATTACTAGGAAATTTATTATCAAATATATCACAAGAGGTATGAGGCTTGTTAGGATAAAGGACCTTAGGTTAAAAGAAACTACGAATTTTGGTAGGTCGTAGGACTTGTAGTAGAGGGAGGTGTAGGTCTGGTAGGCATAGGTATAGGCAATGATATTGCCGATTAGGCAAGCAAGCAGGGTAATAAATATAGGCATGACCATATAGGATTTTCTTAGTTCACTTTTTTTATAGCCTGAAGCAAGGAGGGTGCCTATAATTGGAGCTTCTTCTTCAATCATGGATTTGACTTGAATGGCGCTGATAAAGGCTATAGCTAGGATAAGGACAACCATAAGGGTTGTCATCATTGGCACATCCCCACCCATGTCTTCTATAAAAAACCTGATGCACTGGTTGTCATATTTTAAGAGCGAATCTATGGCCATATTTTTTTGGTTAATGATTTTAAGTAGGTCCTTTTGCTTTTCCCTAGCCTTTGATTTTGGCAAATCTTCCTTATCTTTGTAGGAATATTGGCAGGTGATTTGATCTGTTATCTCTTTTAGGCAATTTTTTGCCACAAGGCCCACCCCAAAAAATCCAGGATCCATAACTAGGTCACTATTGTTTTTAAGAAGGGTAGAATAGTCAGGAAGGGCGATAAGACCAACAATCTTATAGGTTTTTCCTTCTAGGCTAAGTGAATCTCCAGTTTTTAAATTATTTGCCCTGGCGTAGTTTGCAGACAGAGCAAGCTCACCCTTAGTTTGGGCAAGTCTGCCTTCAAGGATGGATGGGATGTTGATTTTATCCCTATTTTCAAAGACTCTTAGATTTTTATTTTCTCCTGATTTTGCCTTTACATAAAAATTTTCATATAGATTTATTTTTTTATTTTCCAAATCCTTAAAACTTTGATCATCTAATTTTTCAAGGGTGGTAAAATTACCATCTTCAACCTTGCCCTGGTTTATAAGCTCGTAGTAGAGCTTTTTTGTAGAATCTTGGGCTGTAAAAAAAGATGAAGAAAATATAATTATAAAGCAAAGGGCTATGAAAATAGGCAAGACCCTAGAAGGGTGAAAATAAACTTGCCTGTAGGCTCTCTTGTAAATTGGGTTTTTCATTACCAGGTCACATCCTTTGCTAGAATTTTCTCATCATTTTTGACATAGGATTTTACCTTGCCATCGTGGATATTTAGGATGTAATCACACATCTTGCTAATTTGGATGTTGTGGCTGGCTATAAGAATAGTAGCCTTATAGTCCTTGTTCATTTTCTCAAGCAAGCAGAGGACGTCCTTGGCACTTTCGTAATCTAGGGCACCGGTAGGCTCGTCACAAATTAAAATTTCCGGTCTTTTGATAAGAGCTCTGGCTATAGAAGTTCTCTGGGCTTGTCCACCTGAGATCTCGTTTGGATACTTATAAAGTTGGTCCTTAATCCCCAGGTCTTCGACAAGTTTATTTACATCTAGGGGATTTTTTGCCAAAAACTTTCCTACTTCTATATTATCTAAAATATTTAGTTCGCTAATTAGTTTAGAAAATTGAAAAACACAACCTAACTTATTTCTCCGGTAGGTTTCTAAATCTTTTTTACTCATGCTGGCAAGGATTTCCTCGCCAACAAA
>NZ_CAUPFR010000027.1:0-16829 GCF_963510575.1 uncultured Anaerococcus sp.
GGATGTTTAGTTTCCTCGTCTTTTTTCTATATTAGGACTTTTGCAACAGCCCCTTCTATTTATAAAATTTTAGGCAAAGCAACTTAACTAATTATTTCCTCTAAATCCATCCTCTAGGGCTCTAAATTCATCCTCGCTTAGGCCGTAATCTCCAAGTTCAAAACGGCCTAGCCTGTGAAAATCAGATCCACCTGACATTAATAGATCGAGTTTATTAGCAAAAGCTTTTGCCCTCTCAAAATCTCCGTCCTTCATCCTGGAGTGATTTATTTCCATAGCTCTTAATCCTATTTCCTTATATTTTTCAATCTCATCCCAGTTGTCATATTCTTGAGGATGGGCAAGGATTGAAAGACCACCGTCAGCATTTACAGCCTCTATTGCGTCTTTTACTGGAATATAACCCATGGTACTGGCAAGGGAATCAGTGGTTTTTTCATGGAAAATATCCTTAAAACCGACTCCTTCCATCCTTTCCGGATATTTTGCCTTCATGGCCCAAAAAATATCAGACTTATAAATTATAGAATTTTTTGCAAAAGTTTTTAAATAATCGTAATCAAGTTCAAAACCATCTTTGGCAAGTTTTGGCAAAAGCGAAAGGTGGTAGGCTTCTCTTTTTGTATTAGTGATTGCATTTAATTTATCAATTTCCGGTGTAGATTCTGGCAAAAATAGACCTACTATGTGGACTTTTTTGTGAGAATCAAAGTCGTAGGCAGATATTTCAAGGCCCTTTATTAGCCTGATATCAAAGTCTTTGCCGATTTCCTTAATTTTATCAAAATGGTCTGCCCTATCGTGGTCGGTTATGGCCATGGTTTTGATTCCTGCTCCCACAGCCATTTCTATTACTTCTTTTATATCGTAGTCCCCATCTGAATATGAGGTGTGCATGTGTAAATCTGCGTATTTCATACTACCTTCCTAAAAATTTCTATATAAAAAACAAAAAAGAGACTGTTTTTCCCAACAGTCCCGTATTTTTATTTGTCTGTAGTCAACTTTACTTGAGATGTGAGTATATCTGAATAAGTGTAAGATATAGTTCTTTCTACATCAAACTCATTGTTGACCTTAACTGTAAACACACTTGGAAATGCATCCACAATGACACCTGTCTTAGTTTTAACTCTCTTCCTGCCCATATCGGCTTTAAGGATAACTTCCTTGCCCACCGAATTTTCTACTTCTTTTCTAATATCGTGAACTGATCTTTGTGCCATTTAATCATCCTTCCATTTGATACTTGTATCATTATACTTCCAGATAATACTTTAGTCAAGAAAAACTATTATTATACACTAGCTAAAACGAATGTCAAATATTTTTTTAGTTTTTTAATTCCTAGTAAATGCGTATAATTCAATATCTTAAATGTATTTAAAGAATGCTAGATATGCCTTGTAAGTTTGGTAAAGGTCGGCTTTAGAAATTACTTCTAGAGGGGCGTGCATGGATACCACTGGAGTACCGCAGTCAACAACGCTCATGCCGTATTCTGCGAGAATATAGGCGATTGTTCCACCGCCACCTTGATCGATTTTACCAAGCTCGCCTGTTTGACAAATTGCATTTTCTTTTGCATAGGCAAGCATTACTTCAGATAAATATTCTCCATCAGCGTCGTTTGACCAACCTTTTCCACGTGAGCCTGTATATTTTGTAAGAGCTACACCGTGGCCAAGCTTGGCTGTATTCATTGGTTCTGTTGCATCAAGATAACCCGCATCTTCTGCAAGGGTTACGTCAGCAGAAAGTACCTTAGAAGATCTCAAAGCTCTCTTTAGGCTAACAATATTGCCTTTGCCTTGGGCATTTAAGATTTCAAGGACCATATCTTCGAAAAATTGGCTGGTCATACCTGTTGCGCCAACAGATCCGATTTCTTCCTTGTCAACATATAGGCCTACTAGAGTTTTTTCTGGTATATTTTCTCCCGCTTCAAGGATTGCCTTAAGAGAAGCAAAAGAGCATACCTTATCGTCGTGGCCATAAGCCATAATCATAGACCTATCAAAACCAACGTCACGAGCCTTGGTGGCTGGCACTACGTTTAGTTCTGCAACCATAAAGTCATCTTCTTCAAGGCCATAGGTTTCCTTTAGGTATTTTAAAACATTTTTCTTGATAGGATTTTCTTTTTCATCCTTAAGAGGAATTGATCCTACCATGATGTTGAGTTTTTCACCTTCTATAACTTCGCCAGCCTTTTTTTGGTTAAGGTCGGCTGAAAGGTGGACTAAAAGTTCAGAAATGAAAAATACTGGGTCATCTTCCTTTTCACCAATTGAAATTTCAACTTTTTTGCCATCTTTTGTAAAGGCAACACCCACAAGGCTCAAAGGAATATTTGTCCATTGGTATTTTTTGATACCTCCATAATAGTGAGTTTTTAAATAAGCTGCGTGGCTTTCTTCGAAAAGTGGAACTGGCTTTAGGTCAAGTCTTGGGCTATCAAGGTGAGAACCAACAATGGTCATACCCTCTTCAAGGTCCTTAGATCCAAGGACAAATAAAGCCACAGCCTTATTTCTATTAATAGCATAGGCCTTAGCCCCAGCTTTGGCTTCGCCTGCTGCAATTAGATCTTCAAGTGGCCTAAAACCAGCCTCTTCTGCTCTTTTTATAATTTCCTTAACAGCCATTCTTTCTGTCTTAGACTTATCCATAAAGCCAAGATAATCCTTAGAAAAAACGTCCAAATCTTTTAATTCTGCCTCAGTCAATTCAAGCCAGGCAGATTTTCTAATATCTTCCATACTTCCTCCAATAAAAAAGGGAAAATCTTCCCTCGATATTTCTTATATGATTACTATACTGGATTCTAAGTGATTTTTATAGCAATATAAAAACGATTAAGATCCTATTCCTAATCGTTTTTCAAAATTTTTTATTTTATCCTTTATAGGGCAAAACCTACTCGCCTTTGTTTTTATATTCTACAGCAAAAAATAAGATTGCTATGGCTATCAGGGTAATTGATAGGGGCAAAGTCTTAGCCATCAATACCCCTTCAATATAGTGGCCAAAAACACATTCTTTAATGACATATATGCTAATTAAGGCAAAAAGTATTCCAAGACATGTTTTACAGATATTATAAATATTTTTCATAAGTCATCTCCTTTTCAAATTTTTCTTCTCCGCTCGCCTTTTTATTAAAAATTTACTAATAACTTACTTTTATTTTTAAGAGATAGTCTGCTTTTTTATCCTTAAATAACTTATCCACTTCATCCACATTCGCCCATTTTAGTAAAATTTCTGGACTTTCTTCTCTAGCAACATTAAGCACAAATTTTTGCACAGCTGCTGATGGGCCTTCGACCATATTCTCATTTTTTATTGGAAAATCAGTCATAATATATGAAATTAAATTCAAATTTTCTTTTTCATCAAGGCTCCAATAATTAATAGGAAGACGTTGAGGAAGAACAATCTCAACAATATCGCTATCCCCATCCATCTTAACTTCTATTTCAGAACCCATATGTGATTCTCCTACAAGATCTATAGGATAAGCTTTGTTGTTTATCATTACCACATTGTTTTGTGGATATCCCTTATCATCCAAAGGAAATTCCACTTCTTTGTTCTCTGATACAGGCTCTTTGCTACAACTTGTCAGTAAAAACATAACAGAAAGCAAAAAGGAACCGATCAAAATAGTCAAAACTTTCTTAAAACTCAAAGACTTAGTATAATTCATAAAATCCACCTTCCTTAATTTTTTCAACCACCCTACTTAACAGGATAAAAAATTATATTGTCATAATTTTTATTTCTAATTAAGATCGGTGTTTCAAGGCTTTCTCCACTATTAAGATTGTATTTCGTAATATTTCCGAGGTTAATTTTTCCTTTTTCCTTTGTTGGATTTTCAGTTCTTGAATAAACATATAGGTTTTCATCATCTATAATGTAACTTTCCACATATTTGTCATTTGAAAGAGAATATAGATTGGTTAATTCATTATTAGAACTTATCTTGCAAATCTTATTATCAAATATGCCGTAAAGGTCTTCTTTAAATGCGAAAATACCGTCAATTAAATCATCAAATTCTAACTCATTGATTTTTTTCAAAGTATTTTTATCAAGCACATCTATTTTTCTTGCCTCGTTATCCATATTAGCAGACTGACAATATATCTTATCCTCTATAATCACACCTTTCTCATATCGACTATCTTTAGATATTATATTCTCATTTATTTCACCATTGCTACAGTCATAAGAGATTATCTTGCTGGACCAGAGATCTTTATCCGCTTGTAAGAAAGAACCCACTATATAAATTTTATCACCAGAAAATATCGCATCTGATGCATAAATATCTAAAATCTTTTTCTCTTTCACATTTCCTTCTATATCCTGAATTACCAACAAATTCTGGTAAGTATTATCAGCAAGGTTGCCATTCATTATGGCTATAACATTTTCTCCATCTGATGTAAGAGCCGTTACCCCCGAATAATTCGGATTATCTAGCAAGGAAAACTCTTTTACCTTCCCATCCTTATCAATAATTAGGTTGTTGTTCGCCCTATGCCCACCTGCAATAAAATTCTTATCTTGGTAAAAAAACTTAGTAACATCTTGGATTTTTAATTTTTCTTCGCTGGTAATTCCCCCATCAATATCAAGTCCAGTAAGACCTCCGGATTTTTTCAACATATCTGAATTAACTATATAATAAGCCGTTTCTTTGTTTGAAAGCTTTTCATTTTTAGTCGTATAGAAAACAACCCCAATTATTGTGGCGATTAGAGCTATAATAACAAACGTTTTCTTCATATCAATTCTATTTTCTTTCTTCATCTCTTACACCTTATCGCTTTGTTTTCTTATCTTTTAATATCAAAATATTTCCTTATTTAAAGTTCTTCTTATTATAATAATTATATCACGAAAATTTGCTTTATAAGATGTTTTCTTGAATTCGTATAATCAATTTTAATTTTTTATTATATTTTTAATTTTCTCAGTAACATCACTTTCTATAATGTATGTCTTAACTATTTTGCCATTTTCATAAGATTCTATATAAGTATTATCATTTTCTGTATAAATCAACAACTTAGTTTTACCATCACTTACAAATTTAATAAATTTCATTGGTTCTATCTTTAACCAATTATCTTTTTTTAACTCTTTAATATCATTTGCAATCAAAAAATCAGACAGGTCTTTTTTTATTTCTTTTGTAAACTTTACTTTTTTATAGGCATCTCCTTCACAAAACTCTATTTCATAATAATTTTCCGGTAAAATTTCCCTTATTTTTTTATGGCTCTTGTCATTATTAAAGTATAAAAATATAATAACAACAGCAATAAAAGACATTATTGATATGATTAAAACATTCTTTTTATTTGTAACCATTTAATTTCTCCTCTAATTCCATATCCTCGATATATAGCATAGCCAAGTCTTTATCCGATTTGTTCATTTTATCAAGATTTTTCTTTAAGATTTCAATATTCTTTTCAGTTGTATCTAGTGTCGCTTCATATCCTGGATTTAGTTTCTCATTAATATAGTTAACAACTAGCTCATATCCATCTGGCTCATAAGAAGCCTTGCCATTTTTACTTTTATAATACTCATAATCATCAACAAAATAATCCATTTTATTTAATAAGCTAGAACTTGCCTTCTTAGCGATTTCTTTACTAGAAAGCTCAGGATAAATGTCTTTAAACATATTATATGCATCTATATAATCCTGGGTGTATAGTTTAACTTCATCGCTATTCATGCCAGGTTTTAACTCTAACAAATCTTTATGAAAGCTTTCAATATTATATTCTTTATCAGAATATTCAAGCTCTTTCCATTTATCCTTGTGTATTTCCGAGTCAATCTTTGATGTTGATGAGAATAAATTCCCAATTGTTACTGCCATAACCAGCATAATTATTGAGAAAACAACCTTCTTTTTCATAATTTTATTTCCTCTCCACATGCAAAAATAGTTTAACACACTATATTTTTGAAACTTGAATTTAATTATCTCTAAAGTCAGGTATTTATATTTCCATTCTTATAACTAATTGGGTTTAATAGTTGTAATATTAAACTGTTGATTACAACAAGTAAACTAACATAAAACATAAGTGTTAAATTACTTATATTATTAGTCTCTTTTACTCGCTCCGTAAGCAACTGATGCTGCTGTAAGGATTCCAGCGACACCAGCCACTCCAGCGACACCAGTTTTAGCGTTTTTGCCTGCTTTCCTAGCTGGTTTCTTAGCTTCTTCCTGGTTATCTTCTTGTGCTTTTAAGTCTACAATATCAACTTTTGAAACTTCATTAGCACTGAACACTTTTAAAAGTTGACTTGGAAAATAGTTCACGGCTCGTTGTGCCTCTTTAGGAAGAGAATTATACCAGCTTAACCATTTTATATCTTTATCCGACAATCTAAGTGATTGTAATAGATCATAGTTTACACTTTTTTGTTCCTCTTTACTTAGACCATTAAACCACTCTTGCAATTCTTTAGGGCTAAGTTCTAAATTATTATTTGCTGATGAAGCAAATACATTTGTTGTAATTGTACTTAACAGCATCACTATGGCTACTAATAGAGTAAATCTTTTTTTCATTTCATACCTCCTCATATAATTTTGTTTAACCTTAATATATTTGACATTAAAATCAAATATTATCTATTTTTCCAACTGTTGTTTCTAGCTATATTCTATAATATAGCATCTAAACTAATCGCTATTCTTATACCTCTGAGGATTACTATAGTTCATAAAGTTCACCCCAATTTCATTTATTTGATGTACACATCTTAACACGCAATTATCAACTACAATTTAAACTACTAAAAGTTTACTTTTAATCTAAGTCAAATATTTTATATATACAAACACCTAAATCGTTTTCTATATAGTTAGCAGTTTTTTAGCTCGGAATTGTTTTACCTGTTTCTATTCTATTTATGCTTGTCCTTTAGTAGCTAAGATTTCATCATTTAATTTCAACAAACTTGAAATCAAATTGCAAATCAACAATGCAAGCATACACACAATACCCATATTAAGCATTTACATTCCTATTAGAATAGGTAGAATAATACAAACAATGTCTATAACAACTAATATGACTAAAAATTTAAACCTTATTTTAGCTGAAGATCTAACCAATTTCAATATCGAAAGTAACAACAAACTCATCGTTATAATGATAACAATTAAAGGAAAATGTAATCCATATCCAAATATTGTTGCTGATAGAAAATTATATTTTCTAATTATTATTTCTCCACTTCCTGTTCGAAAAGTCACCCATACATAGTTTCCAACAATGCCTAATATTAATGTTAATATTAAACAAATTATTGAGACAGAAGGTTTAACTAATAACTTTCTCAACATCATATAAATCCTCCTCACATAATTTTATTTGGCCTCAATATCTTAGATATTGAAATCAAATTTAATCTATGTTTCCCACTGTTAAAGCCTCCAAACTCTCTAACAATTATCTATTGCAAGGTTTAATATATTAACTTTAACAATGGCTGCACCTGCCGCGTTAGCAGCTTCACCCGCTGTCTCTTATTTAGATTCTATTTCGTCTAACAAGACCGTCATATACTCTTTTAATTTACCCTCTTTCTTTTCTAACAACTTCAAAGCTATTTCTTCTTCAGGTTCATCAAGAGTACTTTTATCTGCTAGATATCTAAATTGATCATCTACATAAAATGAGTAACTGGTATTATTCTCCTTATTGCATAGTGTTACACCGATTTCAGATTCTTTTTTCATTAGTGTTTTAGGCCAAAAAATTATTTGAACATCTTCTTCATAGTCGCTTATGGCATAGTTCCCAGTAAAGCTTGGATATTGGGGAGGATGATAAGAGATAATATACTCCTCAAATTCTTTATAGTAATTTTTAACACCCAGTTCATAACCGCTTGCTTTTGGGAACTTTGAGTAATTTATATACCACAAGAGATGAAATACCAAAACTATAATTAAGATAGCTGAAATAAATTTAGATAAAACTTTTCTATCTTTACATTTCATTGAGATTCACCCTTTTCTCTACTTTACTCTTTAGATATTCGTCGTGTGTTACAATGATAATTGTCTTTCCAATATCATTTAACTGCTTTAAAATCTCAAATATCTTTTCCGCATTTTTTCTATCTAGAGACCCAGTCGGCTCGTCTGCAAGTATGTATTTGCATTCTTTTAAATACAACCTAGCCATAGCGACCCTCTGTTGTTCACCACCTGATAAAGTATATACCTTACTGTTTTTTTTATCATCTAGACCTACCATTTTTAATGCAGAATCTATACTTACATCCGTACGATCTTCTTTTCTTATAAGCTTTAGATTTTCTTCCACTGTTTTGCTTTCTACTAACACGAAATTCTGAAAGATAAACCCAAGTTTTTTCCTGAATAAATCGAGTTTATCCTTTTTAGTTTCAATTGGTTTTCCTTCAAATAGGATTTCTCCTTCTTGATATGGCTCTAGTTGACCGATCATATTTAATAAGGTAGTTTTCCCTGTCCCACTATCTCCAGAGATACAAAGGAAATCCCCATCATTAATTATTAAATTGAAGTTTTTGAACAGTACATGTTCATCAAAGTTCTTACATAAATTCTTTATCTGTATCACTTTCATTGACCTCCTTTTATTATATGAGCAAGAAGTATCTCTTCTTTACTCTTTACTTGAATCATAGTATAGATTATTTCCAGTGTTATCAATACTATCGCAAGAATCATAAACACTTTAAAGTTAAAGACAGATAGATGTATATAAATAAGACAACTGATCAATAAGCTGATAAGTACAGTCAATGCTTGAGTTAATAAAAATATTTTGTTTTTTTCAAAAATGCTATAGCCAAGAATTGTCTTTAATACAAATTCTTTACGACGCAAAAAGTACTTCATTCTTATTATAAAAGCTAAAATCAAAAAGTTTAAGCCTAAAAATAGCAGGTTCATAAATAATAACATTGTCGTATTACGTCGTATATTATTCAACTCAAATGTAAATACATCATATATGTTTGTTCGTTTTGCTATTTGATTTTCTAGCTGAAACTTCTCAATTAGTTCTTCATATTCTTGACCACTTATATCATAGGGTGTTGAATAGGCATAATAGAGCCTAGCATCCGCATTGCTGATTGAAATCCCCATGTTTCTTGTTTCTAAAATTACTAAAGGAGACTCTAATAGAACACTTCGGAGCAAACTGTTGGTATCATTGATTGCTATAATTTCTATCTTGTCCTTATATTGTACGTAATCAATTTTACTATTGGACGGATAGTATAGCTCTAGAACTCTTTCTATCTCCTCCTTTGTATCATCAGATAATTCAGATTGGTAAAAAACAGCCAAGTCTGTTCCTTCTTTTAAGTCATGGAGAGGTAGATGTATCTCTTGCTCCTCTAATGCTTTTTTATTTACTAATATGGATTCCAGCCCACCTAAATTTCTTGAAAAATTAAACATCAACATTGAACGTTCATAATATTTGTCGTTTAAGTATTTATGAATAAGGGCTGTATCGTCGGTATTATCAATATCTTTCCCCAAGGAATTATCAATTCGGTAATTTAATTGATAGTAGGAATATTCTTTATGATTTTCAAAAAAAGGTTTCTGCTTAGCATAGTCTAATCCGTTTTTTATAATCAATCCATTGCTGTACATTAACTGTATTAAAATCAATAGGACAATAACTCGAACTCCGTATGAAATCTTTACTACAGTATTATTGTTTTCTGCACGAATCCCAGTTTTTTCAATTTTATTTGCTGTTCTTATATAGAGTATTAAGGCCAGCAATAACTGTAAACTATATGCAACAGCTAAATAGTATCTTATGTATTCTAAGTAATAGAATCTCTTTATAAAAAGGTATAAGATAGCTGTAATCATACCCAAAATTAGCTGATCTTTGAAAAATAATTTCAAATTGCTTTTTACTATATCCACACCTTGTATAAGCTTTATATAGTTTTCTTTTTTGCTAATTTGTAGTTCGAATGTAGTTATCAAAATTAGGACAAGATAAACAATTGACAACACGAGAAGAGTTGTGTTTCTCAATGTATTGGATTTTCCATAGTACTTTGGGAATCCTCCCCCGTATTGATCGATAAGTTCTTTTTTAAACTCTCTTGTTTGGGTTAAATCTTCGGCATCATTGGTGAAGAACAATACTTTTAAGGAATCTACATTCT
This sequence comes from uncultured Anaerococcus sp., assembly GCF_963510575.1. Lineage (GTDB taxonomy): Bacteria > Bacillota > Clostridia > Tissierellales > Peptoniphilaceae > Anaerococcus. Next base: position 10,249 of record NZ_CAUPFR010000027.1, read on the forward strand.
CTAGTTCTTTCCAGTCATGGAATATAACCTCTGCTTCACCTGCTACTAGACTATTATAAGCACCTTTTTTATTAAATGTTTTTTGAAGTTTTTTAAGCCCAATTTCATTACCATAGATATGGTATTCTTTTCGTTTTTCTTTTGGTAACTTGTTTTCTAAAGCAAAAATTCCTAAATTATATTTTTCTGCTGTGTCTACGAAATCTTTTTTTGCAACACTTAAATCCTCTACTTGATTAACAGCAAAAGTACAGTTAATATAATCATTAGAAAAGCTATCTAAATTATAAACATATAATTCTCCTAAAATCAGAAAAGAAATTATGACGCATAAGCTATATACTATAATTTTTATTTTTCTCATGACATCGCTCCCCTTTTATTTTAATCCTTTAAACAAACAATTATTATTACAATTACACTTAGCATTAAGAAAGAATATATATCTAAACTAAATTTCATTATAATAACCTCTTTGATCTACCTTATAATATGTCAACCTTACATAGATTTATCAACTCAAAGTTCAATATTCAATAAAAATTTCATGTCTGAAAATCATCCGTAAATTTTATTTATTATCAATACTAATAAAATCTACTTGTTCTCCCATCCATTCCCTACTTCCATCAAGTTTAATATCTATGTTTCTTATTAGTTTCATATCTTTTTTGTCATATTCTCTTATACAACCAACTTCCACATTATCAAAATCTTCTGATGTATAAAGAACGCTTAGAATATTTTCCTTATCAATAATTTTTCTTAAACCAAGTTTATTGTCTTCTATATCTTTTATTAAATCTGTATCTTCTATTTCTTTTTTATTAACTATTTCTAATTCACTGTTTAAGTCATATATATTTTTATTAGTAATAACTTTTAGATTGTCATTTACAAATACATACAATATATTTTCATTTTTAAATGTAATTTCCTTACTTTCATTAGTATTTGAATCAATCAAATACAAAAGTGATGAACTTCCAATATGTCCATAATCAACCACAGATTCGTTAAACTGGATCATTTGTTTGCCTGGGTCTATATAAGGTTTGTCAAAATTTATTATATTAGACGTCTTTTTTTCTTTATCAATTACAATTATCCTATATTTGGAGGATATTTCGTTATAGGCTTCTAGAAATATTTTTCCATCTACTTCGATTGCATCATCTAAATATTCCCATTTTAATAAAATCTCGTTTCTGACTTTTTCATTACTATAAGCTAAGCTAGTTATATAATAATCTGTATCTATTAGTCCGACATTTATTCCTTCAATCAGACCATCCTTACCCTTTTTGACAAACCATGTAGTTATATTAGGAGAATCAGCATATTCACTTTCTAAAGAGAATTTTTCAAAACCCTTGTCATCATAAATAAAATGCTCATTCGTTCTATACGAGTGCATATATATTTTATTGTCAAAATAATTTAGAGAATTTATACTTGCCCCTTTGTACTTTGCTTGTTCAATGATAGATCCATCCTTATCTATAAATATTAACTCAGCACGATTTTCCAGCATCCTTGATAAGGATAAAACATATTCAATTTTATCTTTGTTTTCTGAAAATTTGAAATTACTTTTCTTACAAGAAGACAGTAATACTAATAGTATCGCTAATGATATTAATCTAATCAACTTATTTTTTCTTATAAACATATAATCCTCCGTAAGAGATTTATTTTGTAATAAATTATAATCTTAAAGCACTACATAAGACCTAAAATTTATCATAGGAAATATTTTAGACAATATTCTTAATATGTTTTTATCTTGATAAGCGTCTTATTTGCTCGCATAAGTATTTATACTTACTTCTCCCAATAATTTTTTATTATACTCATTAGAAACAGTGATAATATAAGCACTTCCCTTTTGTGCCTTAACTTTTAATATTGAATCTGAAGCAAATCTTTTATCATAGATGATTTCCCCATCTTCTTCTATAAATACCTGATATTTAATTCCTCCGGAGCAAGACATATCTTTTAAATTTATGATAAAACCTTCGTTCTTATCATTATTAAGCTCAAACTCATAGGAGGTCTTTTCAAAACTTCCTAGCTTTATTTTTTCATTGACCTTTGCTGGGTCAGATTCTCTTACAGATAGCTTTCCTAATTCTAATTTCTTATAGTCTTGATCACTTATTTTCTGAACCCTATTATCAATATTAACCTCAATATTATTTACAACTTCGCCTTGGGTATCAACCCTATCTTGACTTAGGTCGGTCACATTGGCGAAGGCTGGCAAAGAAAGAGTAAAGGCAAGGATAAAACTTATAAGTCCAAGAAGGGTCTTTTTCCAATTTTTTATAATATTCATTCTTTCTATATTAGGATTTAATTTTAAATATAGGTTGTTTTCATAAAATTCTCTTTCCACTAGCTTTAGCATTGATGAGCAATAAGCTTTCCTATTTTTTCTTGTGTCGCCTAAGTTTTCTACCACTAGCTTATCGCAGTTGATTTCAATGTCCTGGTCTAGGTATTTTAAGCTTAACCATAAGAGTGGGTTGAACCAATATAGGCAGGCTACAATGTTTACCAGGTGGTTAAGTAGAATATGAAATTTCTTTATGTGCATTAATTCATGAATTAAAACGTGGTTTAGTAATTTTTCATCAGCTAAGATATGATCTTGTAAGATTATCTTGGGTTTTAAAATGCCAAAGGTAAGGGGTGTTTTTAAATTGTTATTTATATAAATCTCTACTTTTCTTTTTAGTCCAAATTCTCTTATTTTTTCCTTGCATAAAGTGTTGTAGGTAAGGGTAGACCCTTTCATTACTTTATTGAATCTATAAATTTTCATTCCCAAATAAGTAAAAATCAAAACCGAACCTATTAGACGGTTTAATTTAAAAAATATAGAGCCTATTTTATTTACTAACCATCCTAAGGAAGAATTAAAAAAGTTTGTTATGGCAATTAAGATGCTATTTCCCTTTACACTTTCTATTCCGATTTCAAGTTCGTAGGGACTTATTAAGTAGATTAATAAGACCATCCACAAAATAATGCTTGCTGACCTGAAGGCTTTTTTATTTAAGATTGGTCTAACTAGGAAAATTATAGCTAATAAGAAAAGACTTTTTATAGATTTTTCGAGTATAAAAACACTAGTTAGACTTAGTGTCATTCTTTTCTTCCTCTTGGCATTCCTCTTCATCAAAGCTTGCTATTAATTTTTTCATTTCTTCTATTTCTTCTTTTGTAACTTCTTCATTTTGTAAAAACGTTTTACAAATATTTAAAAGCGATCCCTTAAAAAGTTTGTGAAAGGCTTCTTTTTGCTTGTTTAGTAGGGCATCTTCCCTTGATACAAGGACCCTAATTGTATATTTAGGATATCTCCTGGCTATGGCCCCTTTTTCTACTAATCTTCCAAAAAATGTGTAGCAAGATGTTTTACTTATATTGTGCCTTTCCATCAATATTTTTGATAAGGCTAGGGCTTGGATTTCTCCATTTTCATCTAAGACATCGCCCTTCCATAACTCTTCCATTACTAGTAGTTCACCATCCGAAAACTCCATAAAGTCTACCTCCTTTTATTTTCGTATATTTTCTTATATTTACAAATCGTTGTATTTTCACTTTGAATATATCATAAAATAAAAAAATAGTCAATGTTTTTTATCTAGATAATTTGTCTTACAAAGCAGTTTGCACTTATAGCTCCTTTATTAGCCTAAGATTTACCTTTTATTTATCGACAACAAATAAAAGTTTACAGTAATATGATTAAGACAATTCTCCAGACAGTATCTGGAAAATTGTTTTTAAAAAGGAAAGCACAGATATTCCGCACTTTCCTTTTATAATCATTTATTAAATTAGTTTCCAAATATTCTTAGCATATACCACAGGGTCTTCGATTTCTAGGCCTTCTATGAGCCTTGCTTGATCTAAGAGTAGTCCTGCTATCATTTTTGCTTTGTCTTTGTCTTCCTTGTAGGCTTTTTCTAAGAGGTCGTAAGCCTTGGTTTTTGTTGATATTTCTAGGACTTTTTCTGCCTTGATGCCGAAGGCGCTTGGTTGGTTTTTGAGGGTCTTTTCCATTTCAATTGAGACTTCGCCCCTTTCTTTGATTAGGGATGGGACGTCTTCTAATTTGTCTGTGAAGGTCACGTCTACCACGTCTTCTGGCATGGCTTCTTTGATAAAGGATATGATTTCGCTATCTTCCTTGTCTTCGTCCTTAGATTCATCTTCTGCAGTAATTGATTTAAATTTGAGTCCCTCGTATTCGCCTAGCATCTTGATTAAAAATTCATCTAGGGCCTTATCTAATAAAAGTACATCTTTATCTTCGTCTACCATTTTGAGGGCTGGAGAAGATTTGATTTTTTCAAGGGATTCGCCTGTGCCGTAGTAGATAAATTCAGCTGTTGATGGAGCCTTTTCCTTGTATTCTTTAAGACTTATTAGCTTATCTTCTTTTCTAGAATGGAAGAGAAGTAGGTCTTGTAAATCTTCCTTATTTGCCCCGTAGGATTCGTAGATTGAAACCTTTATAGAGTCGGAAAATTCTTTGTAGAATTTTTCGTAGTCTTCCCTATTTTTCTCCATCATTTCCTTGAGGTGGGCGTTGATTTTTTTGTTAATCTGTTTTGAAATTACTCTTAGTTGCCTATTTTGTTGGAGGGTTTCTCTTGAAATGTTTAGGGTAAGATCATCAGATTCTACCACACCTTTTACAAAGGAATAAGCATCGTCTAGGATTTCATCGCAAGAGTCCATGATTTTTACTCCGTGGGAGTAAAGCTCAAGGCCAATTTGCCTGTCTTTTGAATAATAATCGAAAGGTGCCTTTTCCGGAATGTATAAAAGTGCCCTAAATTCAACCAAGCCCTCTGCCTTGAAATGTACCCATGAAAGTGGCTTATCAAAGCCAAAGTGACTTTCTTGGTAGAAATTTATATAATCTTCGTCTGTGAGGTTCTTTTTGTCTTCCTTCCAGATTGGTTTGTCAGAATTGAGGACGGTCATATCCCTGTAATCTTCGTATTCTGGCTTATCTTCAGGAGAACCTTCCTTAATCCTGGTCTTAGTAATTTCCATCTTGATTGGGTACCTGATATAGTTTGAATACTTACGGATTAGACCTCTGATTGTGTTTTGGTCTAAATATATATCGTAATTTTCGTCTTCTGTATTTTCTCTCAAATAAAGAATTACATCAGTACCTGTGCTAGCCTTAGATGCTTCCTTGATAGTAAAGCCGTCTGCATCCTCGCTTTCCCAGATATAGGCCTTTTTTGATCCGTGTTTTTTGGATAAAACTTGGATTTTTTCTGCAACCATAAAGGCAGAATAAAAACCAACACCAAATTGACCGATTAAGTCCTTGATGTCTGATGAATCTACAGACTTCTTAAAGGCTTCGGTTCCAGATTTGGCAATGGTACCGAGGTTACTTTGCAAGTCTTCCTCATCCATTCCGATTCCTGTATCCCTGATTGTAAGAGTTCTTTCTTCCTTATTTGGAATGATTTCTATAAAATAATCGTCCTTGTTTGTTGTTTTATCGGACTTTAAATCTTCATAATATAACTTATCCAAAGCATCAGATGCATTTGAAATAAGCTCTCTTAAAAATATTTCCTTATTTGTATAAATTGAATGAATCATAAGATCCATTACTTTTTTGGCTTCAGCCTTAAATTCTTGTTTCATATCTAATCCTCCTTGAGAATTTTTGCCAAAATAAATTAGCAGTCTATGTCTTTGACTGCTAATATTATACTTATATTAATTTTTCTTGCAATTATCCCAGATATTTTATATTGCCATAAAGCATGACAAAGGCTGCAACCAGGATAAAAATATGCCAGATGGCGTGGTTATAAGGAATTTTTTTGATTCCGTAAAAAACTGCACCTATTGTGTAAAATAAACCACCAAGGACCAAAAACAAAATGTAAGAAATCCCAATGTGCTTATAAATTTGATATAAAAGCAAAATTGAAATCCATCCCATGGCCATGTAGATTATCATTGAAGCCTTTCCTATCTTATCTTCCTTGCCTGTTGCAAAGGCGATTATGTTCATAGAAATCCCTGTGATAGCCAATATCCAAATAATTACAAAAATTATTATTGAGAAGGTTGACTTTATACCAATTAAGATAACCGGTGTGTATGATCCTGCGATTGTAAGGTAAATTACTCCGTGGTCTATTGCCCTAAAAATCGTGCGTGCAAGAGGATTTGTCATCGAATGGTAGAGACTCGATGATAAAAACATAAGGGCAATGGCAATAAAATACATAAGCCATGCCAAGAAAGCCACTACGTCTCCCCCCTTGTAGGTTGAAATTACAATAGGGGTGAAAAATACCAGGGTCAAGATAAAGCCCAAAAGGTGGGTGGCTATGTTTAAAAATTCTTCAGACTTAGAATACTTAATTATTTTCATTCCTAAGCTCCTTAATAAGTTTCACAATTTCCCTTTGGAGCCTTAACCTATTTTCTATATCACTTTCCTCTTGCTTTTTGAGTCTATTTTTTGTGATTGCTCCACAAATAAACAAGGCAAGTATAAATATAATTACCAGACT
>NZ_CAUPFR010000028.1:0-16758 GCF_963510575.1 uncultured Anaerococcus sp.
ACCAGCTAGGAGGCTTTTTGAGAAGTTTGGTGATAGGACTGCCCAGGTTAAGTCTACTAGGTTTTTTTATGAAATTATGCCTTTAGGTCTTTCTAAGGGCTCATCTATTTTGGAAGCTTGCAAGATTTTTGGTATCGATAAGGAAGATGTCATTGTTTTTGGCGATGAAATGAACGATATGTCCATGTTTGAAGTAGCAGGCACAGGGGTCGCCATGGGTAATGCAGTTGACCCTATAAAAAAACTTGCAGCTTATGTGACTAAGTCGAATAATGAAGATGGGATAGCTTTTTATCTAGAAAATTTTTTATTAAATAAGGAGAATAAATGAATCTAATTGTAGCCCAATCAGGTGGTCCAACATCTGTAATCAACTCATCTTTGGCAGGTGTTATCGATAGTGGGATTGATAATGATTTTGAAAAGATTTTTGTTTCTATGAATGGGATTGAAGGAATTATTAACAACCATATAAGGCTTGTGGATACTGAAATTTTCACCAAGGAAAATATGACCAAGAAGCTTAAGGCAAGACCTGCGTCAATCCTTGGTTCTTGTAGGTTCAAGCTTGATGATGACCTAGATAATCCTATTTACGAAAAGATTTTTGCGAGCCTAAAGACAAACGACATAGGACTTTTTGTCTATATCGGGGGCAATGATTCCATGGATACAGTCAAAAAGTTAAATGCCTACATAGAATATAAAAAAATTGAGGGGATAAATGTAGTCGGTTGTCCAAAAACCATTGACAATGACCTAGAAGGGATGGATCATTCACCAGGTTTCGGCTCAGCTGCTAAGTACATAGCCTCAACACTAAGAAGCCTCAGGTGTGATGTAGATATCTATGATTTAGAAAGTGTAACCTTCGTTGAAATCATGGGCCGTCACGCAGGTTGGCTCGCAGCTTCAAGCCTTGTTGCCAATTACTCCTACCCAAAAGATTTGGTAAATCTTTTATACATACCAGAAGATGAAATTTCTATAGATGAACTTTTAGAAGACATAAAAAAAGCACTAAAGACCGAAAAAAACCTCCTTGTAGCTATTGCAGAAGGTTTCAGAGATACAGAAGGAGTTTTGTCTAAGGAAGTTTTTGCCAACACCAAGGACGGTTTCAACCACCCAATAGTTTCAGGAGTAGGCCAAAGACTTGCCGACCTTGTCAGAGATAGGCTTAAAATCAAATCCAGGGCAGTTGAACTAAACATAGTCCAAAGGTCAAATGCCTTGATTTCCGAAATTGATTCTAAGGAAGCCTACAGGCTCGGTTACAAGGCAGTAGACCTTGGAATGACAAGGACAAACCTAGTCCCAGTTTTAAGGAGAAAAGATGGGGAAAACTACGAAACTTACTATACAGAAGTTAGTCCAGACGAAATCGCCAACAAGGAAATGAAAATCCCCCAAGAATGGTTAAAAGATAAGAAAACCCTCCAGGAAAAAATCCTCGCCTACACCCTTCCCCTAATCAAGGGAGAAGTCGCCCAAGTATATAAAAATGGGATGCCAGTATTTGTAGAAATCGAAGACTTCACAAGGGAAATATAAAATAAAAAATAAGCCCAGCCAGACTCGTGAAATGTTAGTTTGGTTGGGTTTTTTAGTACCATAAATAGTGTAAGAAAGAAAGTTATTTCAATCTTGCACTATTTTTGTATAATGAAGAAGTAGTATGGCGAGGGGGGTTTGTGTGGAAGAATATGGGCGCTTCGAATATTCTGGTTCTAGGTTTATAGCATCTGTATAATCACCTACGGCTTAGGGTTTAGTATTATACCAGGATATTTTTGAAGAAAAAATATGAATACAGATAAAAACGATGCATCTACAGAACCCTTGATATACTGAACTATAGAGATCTCTCACTATCGTTCGAGATGGCGCTGTGGGAGTTTGAGTTGCTTTCAAAGAATTTATAATCTTCTGATAAAAAATAATAAATTAAACTTTGAAAAACGATATGGACAACATCACCCACCTCGAGGAGCAAAGCGACGAGAGGTCTCCATCGATTTTCTCTAGATGATGTTCGCTCTTGCATCGGGATTTTTTCAAATTGAGTTTTGCCATATGGCAATGTTTGGCAAAGGCGAACTAGCCTAGCTACATTCTAGAACTTAGAGACAAATTCTCCCTTTTATCGGCAAAAGATTTCTAATCAAGGTCACCGTTACAAAAATCGCTTGTTTGAGGCTTTAGCCGAGTTTACGATTTTTAGGTGACCGACGATTAGAAATCAGTACGAATATACACCAACTAAAACAAGGACGAAAACCCTACACAAAAATGCTTGCCGAAAAGGCAAGCTACCTCTTCCGCCCTCCGCTTAAGGAGCCGTCTGGGGGTGTAAGGAAAGGGAGGGCTTGGGAGGGAAGCGATGAGGGACGACGTGCCCAGCGGCCGAGAGCGACGGAAGGTCCCTTAGCGTCCCTCCCGATTACGAAGTGGTCATGTAAATAACCTAATATTATATATAAGATAATTCAATCTCGGATTGAAAATCTATTTATGATACGGCTCCTTGTTTATTATCCTGTAGGCCCTGTAAATTTGCTCCATTAGGATGACTCTCATTAGCTGGTGGGGATAGGTCATTTTCCCGAAGGATAGCCTGTAATTAGACCTTTTTAGGACATTATCTCCCAGGCCATTTGATCCACCGATTACAAAAACCAAGTCCCTGCCAAAACCATCTAGCATTTCATCTTGGATTAGCTGGGCAAATTTAACTGAGTCTAGGGCCTTGCCGGCTATTTCTAGGGTCACAACAAAGGAATCTTCTTTGATTTTAGCTAGGATTCTCTCGCCCTCAGCAGTTTTTACCTGGTCAATTTCCTTCTCTGACAGACTTTCTGGGGCTTTTTCGTCATTAACTTCTACAATTTCCACCTTATTGTAGGCTGTCATCCTTTTTTCGTACTCAGAGATGGCTTCCTTGTAGAATTTTTCCTTGATTTTCCCAACCCCTATTATCTTAATTAACATTAGTTTTGATCTTGGGCGTAGGTTTGGTAGGCATCACGGATTTTTGAAAAACCATCATTTTTCAAGGCTTCAAGGATTAAGTCCCTAACTTGTGTAGTTTTTGTGAGCCTTTTGTTATCGCCATAAAATAATTTATCTGCCACGTCTTTTAGGATAAGTTCAATATCAGAGCTGTTTATTTGCATACCTGCCCTGTCAGCAGCGTTTTTTATGGACCTTGAAATCTTTTCTTCATCAAATTTTTCAAGCTTTCCACTTCTTTTAACCACATATTCATCTCGGCCTGTGACCATGGCCCTTATTTCGTCTATTGGCAAGGATTTTGCGATTTCGCCAAGGTCTAGGTCTTCAATATTGTTATTTTTTAAAAAATCTTTTAGCAAGTCTAGTATTTTTTCTGTCATTTTTTTCTCCTAAATTTAAAAATCATTCCTATTTGTATTTATACCCAAAAACCTTAAAATTTCATCAAGAATTGTAGTGCCTGTTGGGTAGGGTAATGATTTCGTTGAGATCTTTTGGTAGTTTGATGTCCCTTTTGAGGGCAGCAAAGGAAATGGCATCCTTGCCGTATTTTTTCCTGATTTCGTAAAGAGCCTTGTCGCAAGATTCCTCCTTAAAATACTTATCACATTCCATAAAAACATCTAATTGGCTACCTGACCCCAAGGGCTTAAGGTCTACTGCCCTAATGCCAACAGCTCTCACAGGCAGGCTCCAGTCGTATTTTTCGCAAAAAAGCCTAAAACCAGCATCAGCTAGGGTAATGGAAGACTGGCTGGCAATTTTTAGCTTATCGGTAAAATGTTGGGAAAATAAATCAGAATCCCTTACAAAAATTTCCACTCCATTGGCTTCAAGTCCTGCCTCCCTAAGCCTCCTAGATACTGAAAAACTCAGCTCTTGCAAAACATTTTTGACCTCGCCATTATTTATCAAATCCTGCCTACAAGTAGAAGAATTACCTATGGTTTTGATGATGTCCTTGTGGTTTATATCCACAACCGGACGCAAATCTTCGCCGTTGGCGTAAGTCCAAAGGTAGACACCGTTTATGCCTAGCAAATTTTGCAAAAGACTCACCGGAGCCTTGGCAAGGTCTCCCAAACTATAAATGCCGATACGGTTAAGCTTGGCCTTAGTCGCCCTACCTATGCCAACCATAGCCTCAACCTTTTGCGGCCAAACCAAGTCTTTCCAATTATTTTCATCAATAAGAGTGATAGCATCAGGCTTTTTCATATCAGAGCCAAGCTTGGCAAAAATTTTACAAAAAGAAATCCCGATAGACACTGTAAGGCCAACTTCTTCCTTCATTCGCCTTGAGATTTCCTGGGCAATGTCCATTCCCGACCCAAAAAGCTTGGTAGAACCAGACACATCTAGGAAACACTCATCCAGACCAAAGGATTCGACCTGGTTGGTATAATCGTAATAGATTTTTTTCGCCATTTTTGAATGTTTGAGGTACTGGTCATAGTGGGGAGGAACTAAAATCAAGTCCCTGCAATGGGTAAGGGCCTCCCAAATTGGCATACCTGTTTTAACACCCCTTTCCTTGGCCTCCTGGCTTTTGGCAAGGATAATGCCATTCCTATTTTTAGGATTACCCGCCACAGCCATGGCCTTGCCCTTAAGGGATGGATTTAGCTTAGCTTCAATAGATGCATAGCAGGCGTTCATATCTGAATGTAGGATTATTCTCTTCATTTCATACTCCTTATGGTAAAAGTTTTAGTAAAAATCTTGATTATTCTAGACTCTTAATGTATAATTAAGACAATAAGTGACTGTAACCTAATTATAGGACACTAAGTGTCTTTTGTCAAGACTGATTTTTAGAATCCAAATTTTTTTAAATGATAAAAGAGGAGAGTTATGAGTTTCGCAAGCAAATTAAAAAGTCTAAGAGAAGAAAAAAAATTAACCCAAGGCGAGCTAGCTGATATGGTCAATGTTTCCCTAAAAACCATATCCCGCTATGAGCTAGGTCTGTCAAAACCAAGGTATAGAAAGACCTACGACCTTTTGGCAGATGCCCTAAACACCAGCCACGACTACCTAGTCACAGACGAAGAAGACTTTATCCTCACCACCCGTGAAAGATATGGCTTTAAGGCAGGCAAGGAAGCAGAAGAATTAGTTGATGGAGTTATAGGTCTTATGGCAGGGGGCGAAGTCCCAGAAGAAGACAAAAGGGCCATCCTAGACGCCATCTCCGAAGCCTACTATATAGCCAAACAAGACAGCAAAAAATTTAGGAATAAGAAATAATGGCATATGCATATGATCAAATCTACCAGGACGCCCAAAACCTAATAAAAACCTATGGTACTCGTGACCCTAAGGAAATCCTAGAAGGCCGTGGAGTAGGACTCATCACCTTCAAAGACAACACCAAACTCCTAGGCATGTATAAGATAATCCTAGGCAGGCGCTTCGTCTTTTACAACCCTCACGTAGACTACAGAATAGTAAACATGGTCCTAGCCCACGAGCTCGGCCACGACCTCTACCACCAGGAAAATGCTAAAGACAACCTAGTAGAATATGAAATATTTGATATAAAAAGCGAAATGGAAATAGAAGCAAATATTTTTGCCTCCCACCTATTATTAGACGAGAAAAAAATCATGGAAGACATAATCGAAGGCTACACCTACAACGAACTAGCAAGTATGTACGAAGTCAACGTCAATCTCATGATCTTCAAACTAAACGAAATGCACAGGATGGGTATGCCCATCAGAAAAGGAGAAGCAAACAACGCCAGCTTCTTTAGAGAAATCAACGGCAAAGACCTAGAAAACATGGGGCCCTACTAATGGGAAAAAAAATCACAGACCTAGTCAAAATAATAATAGACAGTAAAAAAGAAATAAAAATCGCCGCAGACATGACAGTTGGAAGGGGAAACGACAGCAAGTTTCTCCTAGAAAATCCCCAACTAATAAGGCTATATGGCTTTGATATCCAAAAAGAAGCTGAAAATGAAGCCAAAAACCTAATAGGACCTGACCCGAGATTTATCTTCAACTTAGCAAGCCACGCTGATGTTGAAAAATACATAAAAGAAGGGATAGACCTAGCAATCTACAACCTAGGCTACCTACCAAGAGGCAATAAAGAAATTACCACCACCTACGAAAGCACCATCCAGAGCCTAGAAAAGACCCTACAACTCCTAAACAAAGAAGGAATAATAATCCTAACCATCTACCCAGGCCACCCAGCCGGCAAAATTGAAAGCGAACAAATAGAAAAATACCTAGCAAATATAGACCAAAAAAAATACGAAATAACAAAAATAACCCAACCAACCAGACCCCATAACCCACCATATATTATTGTTATTGAAAAGAACTAGAAATAGTTCTTTTTTTATCCGAGATTAATGGTAGTAAAAACTTTTAAATAAAAGTTTTTACGATTTTCAAAATTTCTCAAGGTGCAAAGCACCGAAGTAGAAATTTATGAAAAACCTTATGTAATTTTTTACAAGTGACGCGACGAATAGGAGCGTTAATTGTAAAAAGATTACGTTCCGTAAGTTCTTATCCAAGATAAGTTATTTTTTCTCTTTCTTATCCTAGATAAATTATATTTTTATTTAGGATTTTAATTTATCTTTAATTATTTCTTAGCCATTCACATGGCTGCTTCGTAAAAAGGGGAGCCCTAGGGAACGTTTCGGCGCTCTCGGCCGCTAAGGCAAGATGTTCCCCCATCGGGTCCCCTTTAAAACCCCTTCCGTTACACCCTCCGGGCGACCCCTCTCGGGGGATAATGTGTTTGCCTTCGGCAAACTGTTGATATAGCGGTTCCTCTGTTTGTGTTGAACTATATCCAAACTTTTTTGACATTCAGTCGGCTAAAATTTGATAACTCGGCTAAAGCCTCAAACAATCAAATTTTTATACGCCGACTTCATTTACAAAATACTCGATATTAAGATTAAATTTCTTCGTTCTAAAATAAACACTCAATTAGCAAAGTTTGGCGAAAGCCAAACGAGCCTTGCAAAATCTGGAACTTCGAAGACAATTCTCCCCTCTATCGGGTAAAGATTTTTAATAGAAAGCCCCGTTAAGAAAACTGATTGTTTGAGCGTTAGCGAGTTATCAGTTTTTAGGGGCTTGATTATTAGAAATCTATGGGGATATACGTAAAGCAATACGAAGCCATTCTCCATACAAAAGAGGTTTGCCGTAGGCAAACTTCCCCTTCCGCACTCCGCTTTAGGAGCAGTCGGGGGTGTAGGTCTCCTCGAGCCGACGGGCTTGCCGGGGGTCTTAGGGGGAACCAGTGAGGGGGATTTTGCCCAAGCGGCCTAGAGCGCTGCCGCCCCCTTGGGTTCCCCCTATGTACGGAGGGGTCATGTAAATGACCTAAAACATATATAAGATGCAGTTAATCTCGGATTAACGGAAAATAAGATGTTATTCCTGGAATAATAGACTCACCTAGTGAAAAGATAATTTATTCTCAAATAAAAGAAAAACTCTCTTTTCTCCCTGCACACTTCCGTGGAAAAGGAGAAAAGAGAGTATGAGAAACCTGGCTTCTTATTTTACATAATATTTCACGTCAATCTCTTCAATTTTTAAATTTGCTGGACTAGGTGGGAAGTTTGTTTTGGCTTGTGGGCGTGTTTTGCTTTCGTTTATAGTTCTTGATTTTTTTATTTCTGCATCTGATTTTAGGAAGTAATCATAGATTACGAAATCTCCAAGATTTTCTATATCCTTATTTTTAAAGCTTATTATTGGGTCATCCCAGGTTGTGTCTATATGGTACCAATTGCCCATGATTTTTACCATGTTCCACATATGGTCTTCGCCATTTTTAAGTGACTTGCCGGTCAAAAACCTTGTTTCAAGTCCTGCTTGCTTGGCCATTAGGTCAAAGAGGGTGGCGTAGGCGTTACATACTCCGCCGTTGCCAAAGAGGATTGAAGCTGGGTGGTAGATTGATATACCGCCACTTTCTTCGTTCCTATCGCCTTTGTTGTAGTAATTTTTCTTGACTATAAAGTCATGGATAGCTTTTACTTTTGCATACTCTGTTAGGCTTGGGTCTATATTTTCACTTACCCATTTTTTTACAAAGTTGCTGGTTGCGTATTCCCTATCTAGGCCTACCCTGTATTTTACATCAAATTTGGCTTTTTCTATAAAGGTCTTGTCTTTTCTTGATTTGGCTGGATTGTAGGTTGTATCTACCTTAGCAGATGCGTATTGACCATAATAAAAATAATCATCTTCCTTTGCCACATCTATGAACAAATCAGATATCCTTTTATTTGTTGTTAGCCTTCCTATATCTACACTAAAATAAGTATCTCTATTTTGTAGATGAGGCCTGATTTGATCCCTAATTCTAATGTTTTCCCTATAAATTTCCTGGAGTCTTTCGACTTGGTTTAATAAGTCATCCATGGATTTGATAGTTTCTTTGAGTTTTTCTATTTTTTGCTTAGAGCCTTTTACCTTGCCTTCTTTGATGGCTTGGTTTACCCTTTTTAACACATCCCTATGTCTTTTTGTGTCTATGGTAAGAAATTGCTTTTCGCTTTCAACAGAAGCTTCCACTTTCCTAGCTGGTATGGCTAGGCAAAGCAAGAATACAAATACCAGACTGATTTTTTTTAAAATTTTCATATCATCTCCATAATAAAATAACTAGCAAGACTAGGTTCAAATCCCAAAAGATTCCTTTTTTATCTTGCTAGTTATATTTTTTATAAAATAGCTTCTGCCACCTTAATCAATCTCTCAGATTCATTGATTAGTTGGATTAACTTATCCCTTACGCCAGCTACCTTGTTTGGAGCTGTCTGAAGTAATAATTTTGCGGCATTTACAGTAATCTTATTCCTTGATATAGCCTCTTTTAGCTTAATAGTCTTTATATTTTTATCAGCTTGACGCATCATTTCAGCTTTTGCTTCCTTGATGTTTCCTGTAGCTATGCGGAGTTCATCAAAACTTGCGCCATCGCCCTTTAGTAACAAGGCCTTGCCCTGAGATATAGCTACTAGGTAGGCTTGTTGCAAATCAGCTGATATATATGAATTATAAACTTCTGAGCTTACAACATTGGTGCTATCGCTTATAGCAAGCAAGAGGTTCTTTTTTTGAATGTCATACTTTATTTGATCATTTTGGCCTTCTGCCGCATAGACTTGGTGGGTATTTGTTTGTGCCAAACCCAAAAAAGCGAAATTTGCAGCTAGAAGTGATATAGCTAATTTTTTATATATTTTCATATTAACCCTTAATTCCTTTTAATTCTGCTAAAAGCTTTTCAGCCATTTTTACAAGTTCTTCGGATTCTCTTAATAATTTTAGTAGTTGGCCCTTTATTGGAGCTACCTTTTTAGGAGCTACTTCGAACAATAGATTTACTGCCTTAACAGCAACCTTGTTTCTAGCAACAGCATCTTCTAATTTTTCAATTTGTTTTTTCTTATCCTTGTCTACTTCATCTTTTTTAACAAGGGCAAGTCTGGCAGATTTGAGAGTTTCTCTTATCTCTTTGTATTCGCTAGCAGTCTTTAATCTCGCCTTATCCTCTACACTTGTTTCTGCAAGTCTAAGTGCTGAGATGAAAGTTTGGAAGCTCTTCTCAGTATATTTGTCAGCATCATTTCTCAATTTAGCTGCCTCTGCGATTTCATTTTTGAGAGCTTGTTTATTTTCAAAAGGTGCATAGGCATCTGTTATAGCAGATTTTTTTGCTTTCAAATCCAAAACATAGGCATCAAGCTTGGTTTTTGACAAGCTAGCCCCATCTGTATTATAAATATAAAACCTATAAGCCCTGCTATATGAATCTAGGTAAGCGTCTTTTTGGGCGTCACTAGCATATAGGAAAGAATATGACTTGGTAAAATCAGCATTAGCGTCTATTAATTCTTTCAATTCGCTAATTGAAGCCTTCTTTCCATTTAGTTGGCCCATGGCTTCTTTTAGATTTATTGTAGCATTAAGGATTTTTGCCCTGTCACTGCTTGTAAGTTCATTTCTTTTTACCTTAGCTTTAAGAAAATCTCCGTCTGATATTGCCGCATCTAGGCCCTTCATGCTTAAGTAAGTAGCATTCAAATACTTGTAGCTAGCCTTGGCTTCCTTGGCTTTTTCTAAAGTATTTTCAAATTCTTTATATGTTTCTAAGTATTCTATTCTTGCCTGGGTAGAATCTGAAGCATGTGCTTTTGCTAGGCATGGACCAAAGGCCACTGATGTTAGCGCTAGGGCAAGCACTGCTTTTTTTATGTTCTTATTTTTCATTTTTTAACCTTTCTTTTCCCATTCATCTTATCTACAAAATATATTTATAGTACAAATATAAGAAAAGAGGCTAAGGCGGATAGTGAATTTTTCACCAAAATTTTGGCAAAAACCTGATCATTAAATTATATAATTTGCGATCATAATCATCTATCCTCTTACTTTAGCCTCTTTAGTTCATTTTATAGGGAATCAACCATTTCTTCTGCTTTTTCGATTAACTTATTAGATTCTTCAATTAATTTCTCTAACTTAGCTTTTTGCTCAGCTGAAAGTGATTCTGGAGCTTCTTGGAGAAGAATTTCTGCAGCTCTTGATTGAACTCTATTCTTGAAGATAGCATCTTCAAGCTTTTCTTTAACAGTTTTGCCTGGGTCTGTTTCTGCTTCACCAGACTTTTCTTTTTTATCTTCTTTAGATTCTTCGCCTTCTTCAGCATCCTTTCCTTCTTCAGAATCTTTGCCTTCTTCAGAATCTTTGCCTTCTTCGGCTTCTTCAGTAGAACCTGTATTTTCTGCGTCTTCTTCGCCTTCTTTTTTGCCTGTTTCGTCAGCTTGCTCTTCTACCTTTTTATCTTCGGTATTTTTAAGTTTATTTTTTAAGCTATCGCAACCTGTTAATGTTACTGCTAACAAAAGAGCAGCGATAAGAGTTTTATTGGTTAATTTCATTTTTTGTCTCCTTTTTTAGATGTTAGTTTAAATATTACTAGGGCTACAACTAGAATACCTACTACCTTAGCCATACCTCTTATACCTGTTTTTACAATAGAACCTGGGTTGGTTATTGTAGAAAGTGGTCGGAAAGTGGTCTGACTTTGTGGTGTCACAGTCTGTGGAACTGCTGGTTTTGAAGGGACGATTGTAGTTGCCACACTTTGTTTGTTAATAAGGTCATTAAGCTCCTTTTCAACTTTCAAAGCATCATCCATAGTCATATCATCACCAGAAAGTGCATTGATTTTCTCAGCTATAGCCTTCCTATCAGCTGGATTTGATATTTTTAATTGTTCCTTCTTAAATTTAGCAGCTAAAGCATGAATCAATTCATCAAACTTATCTCCATCTAAGGCATTTTTTGCATTTAATAATTTTTTATAAACTGCTCTGACCTCTTCTTCTGTTGGCTTATCATTCTTCTCTATAAAGGATATTGCTTCCTTTAGAGCTAAATCATAAGCATCTCTAAGAGATTTTTGAGCTTTCTTATACTTGAAACTACTTTCTTTAAGCTTCTTATCTTCGCTAATTAAGGCATTCAAATCATCAAGAATCTTGTTCCTTATGGAATTTTTATCATTCTCTGCTTCCATCTTTTTAATAAAGTCTTGTATATCACTATCAGTCATAACCTCGTCAAGAGCTTTAAAAATATCAGACTCACTAGCACTACTACCGGCTTTTTCAAGAGCATTTTCAAGTCTCTTCCTAAGGGCTTGATTCAAATCCATATAGTCTTTATGATTTTTAATTTCATTAAGTTTTTTTGTGTATTCATATATTAAATATTTTTTTTCACTTATTTTAGATTCTATAAAATCTTTAGCATAAGTTATTGACTCTAACAGCTCTTTCGCTTCATCACTATCAAGCTTGCCAGCCTCTTTAAGTTTTTTTGCTTTTTCTATATCTGATTTATATTTTTTAGCTGCATAATTTAAAGTTCCATTACTACCTGTTAAAGCAATCTTGTACTCTTTAGATTCTAAAAATGCATAAGATTCCGCAATAGCATCAGTTAGCTTCCTTGCCTGGTCAGTCATCTTCTTATCTATATTGGCCCTAGCTTCTACTAGCTTTTTATAAATTTCATCTAGCTTGTTTGCTTCAGGTGCAGTTTCCTTTAGGATTTTCTCAGCCTCTTCAAGTCTGCTTTTATAATTTTTGATAGCTTCATCTTTTTTGCTATCTTTTAGAGCATCCTTATAGGCATTGGTTTCTCTAAATTTCTTATCATCATCTACTAATTTTTTTAGTCTTGTAACCAAAAACTCATAGAGCCTATTCACAGATTCTAGGAATTTATCATAGGCTTTTTGCATATCATCAAGACTTTTATTTTCAAAATCTTTTACAGATTTTTCTGCATTTTCCCTAGCATTTACATAGGCATCCCTTAATTCTTTTTGGTCCTTGCCGTAGATTTGGTCAATCTTTACTTTGTCTGTAATCTTTAGCAATTTTTCAAGACCCTCTTTTGCCTTTGACTTGTCAGCAAACTTAGTAAAGTTTGCTAGGGCAGACTTGATAGCTTCCGAAGCCTTGCTAGCTTCATCATCTGTAACTGAGCTTTTTTCTGTAAGTTTTTTAGCCTTTTCGATTTCCTCGTTAAGCTTTTTCTTGTAATCTTCACTAGCAGATTCGAAGTCCTTAGTCTTTGTAAATTCCTCTGCCTTTTTGATGTCATCCTTGAGTTTGTCTAACTTGGTTTTTTCTATATGGACTTCCCCAGATTTAGCCTTTTCAATCTTAGCTTTCAATTCATCAAGTTTGTCATTTAATTCTTGATAAACTTTAAGATCTCTCTCTATTCCTTTTGCATAGTTATATACATAGGTTAACCCTAAAGACGATTTTGTAATATAATCTTTTTTAAGATTATCATCTTTAAAATTCTGAAGGAGTTTATCTCTATTTTCATAATGTAATTTTAATTTTTTTATAACTTCTAAAGTTTTTGCTTTGATTTCTTCAGGGCTTAATCCGACTTTTATAATCTTTAATCCTAAATCTTTGCCTTCTATATTATATCTTGCTTGAGCAAGGTCTCGCACAGCCTTGTAAATATCATTATAATTTGCATTACTAGCTAATTTTCCTAGTGTCTCTTTAGCATCATTATAAGCTTTCTTTTTACTATCATCTGCTAATGTAAATTTTAATGACTCGACAAAATCTTTATTACCATTAACTAGGATTTCTTTATCATAATTAAGAGCTTCAGTATTTTTATCAGTTGAAATTTCTTCTTTTTTGATTTCTTCATCAAGCTTAGCAATATCTTCTGCACTTACCTTGTATTCTTTGCTATCGGATAAATTTTCTTTGTATGCTTTGAAGTTATCAGCTAAAGTTTTGCTTGCAGTAACTAAGTCATCGCCCTTAAGTTTTGCTAAATTTTCTGTTTTTAATTGTGCTTTAGATGATTTTAAGGCTTCTAAAAGCTTCTTATAATCTTCTTTATCTTTTTGGCCCTCATGATTCTTAAGCAAATTCTCTAAATTAATAATACTTACTTTAAATCCTGCGAGATTTGCATTTGCATCATCCACTAAGTCCTTATTAGATGCTTCTATTGCTTTGATATGACCTTCTAATTCGCTTAATCTTACTTTATCAAGATTAGAATATTCTCCTGCTTCTTTCATAACCTTACTAAGAGCTTCTTGCTTTTCAGTACTAGCAAGACGGAAGATATCAGATTTTTTTGTAATTTCAAAATCTTCCACATAAGCCTTAATTAAGTAAATCATATCATAAGCTTTTTCTGTATCACTTTTTTCTGTACTTACCTCTGTTGCGTAGGAGCTTTGTACTGTGGCCGATACAGGGCCTAGTACAAGTCCTAGGGTCAAGAGGCTCGCAATTATTTTTTTATTCATACATCCCCCCACAAGCGTCGCCCGTTTGTGTACTTATATCAACTAGGATTTCCCTTAGGAAAGGTCCTAGATTTCAACACTTATAGAGATTACTTGTTTTTGTTTAGTATTTTTTCTCCTGCTTTGATTAGCTTTTCTTGCTCAGCCATGAGTTTATCAAGCTCTGCCCTAACACCAGCTATCTTTTCTGGAGCTAAAGCTATTAGTTTTTTACCAGCTTCTAAAGTAATCTTTGCTCTTGAAACAGCCTTTTCTAGGTCTGTTAATTTTTTCTTTTGTTTTAATAAATCCTTGCGTTGTGCCTTAGCTGCTTCTAGCTTTAGCTTTTGGTCTTGTACCTCATCATAGGTGCTAGCAACAGTGTCTTCTAAGTCTGGCAAAACTACAGAATTAGCAATAGCTTTTACATATTGTTTTAAAAGCTTTTCGTACTTAGCCTTGTCCTTGCCATCCTTCATTACAAAATATCCCTTAAGATAATTATAAAGGTCTTCTTCGCTTTGTGGACGGATAGTGTAGCCTTGGCCCTTAGCGCCATTTACAAAATACGCACCAAGCATAGCTTGTTCCATAGAAGGTGTTGTATTTTCAACATATTCATCAAGCTTGATAGCAATTTTAAATAACTTATCCTTTACAGCCTTTTCATCAAAAACTAACTTACCCTTTTTTGTAGTGTAAGCCTTAGATTGGGCACGAACATTTTGATAAATGCCATTCAAAGTGTCATAATCATCCTCAAGTTTAGTAATTTTCTTGTCTAGTTTTTTAATCTTAGTATCAATTTTAGAATCAGCTGCCATAGCTACTGAAGGAGCTACAAAAGCCATGCTCATAGCAAATGCTAATACTTTAAATTTTTTATTCATAACAATTCCTTTCTTATTCAATCAATTGAAAACAATACATTCATTACAATTATTATACCCCTTTTTACAAAGTTTTAGACAAAAAAACACAAAAAATAAATCAAGACTAAAGCCAAGAGAAAGCTTAGAAATACCAAATAAAAAAAGGAGCTTTTCACCCCTTTTTTTCTATAGCTACATACCTTCTCTTTCCCGAACTCCTACCTATATAGGATGCCCATAGGTAACCTTCATTTTCTGCCAACCTATCGTAATAAACCACAGATCCAGCTGGATAAGCTGCTACTATCCCAGCCTTTGTACTCGGCTCCGTCCTCACATTTGTCACGACTTTTATAATAGCCATCCCGATTTTGTCTATAAATCGCACCCCAGTCTGGTTTTTTAATCCAATCGGCCTAAAATATCTTTCCCTAACCGACCTTTTGCGGTCCAAAACCCTTCCTATTCCTGTCGACCTATCAGCAATGACGACCCCATTCGCCCCATAAGAACAATGGATAATCTTATCCTTGGCAAGGAAAATCCCAGTATGACCATAAGGCCCAGCCGACCTGCCCTCAATGCCCCTGATAAAAATATCCCCACGCTCTACTTCATCGTAGGAATAAATCTCCCTAAGAACCTTGCCCTTAAGCCTATAAAGGCTCTCAGTATTGCCAATAGCAGACCCCTTAGCCAGAAAACCCCCGGCAATCAAAGCGTAATAGACAAAAGACGAACAATCATAAAAATAAGGTCCAAGCCTAGCTGGATAAGCCATAGCATAAGCCACCCTTCCCACTTTGGAAAGGGCGAAATCAATCATTTTTTCTCGTGTCATAATCCTCCTACTTCTTAATCTCCCTCAAAATCTCATCCAACTTGCCATTAATCTGGATAATCAAAATGAGATTCATAACTATTGGGAAACCTACTTGTGAAATTAAATCAACAATGTTCATACTAACAATAGAGGCAAAACTCACTGGCCTTTCTCAATCGCTAGCAAATATCAAAGCAAGTAAGCCTTTAAAAAATAAGGCTGGCACAGAAAAATTTCCACTAAAAAAGCCCTAGCCAAGCTAGAGCAAAATTAAAATGAATTTTAAAGTCCAACCCCTTATAGAAAGTAAGCCTCATTCTCCTTTCTATAAAAATTATGCCGGCTACTAATATATAGAAAAAATCAGACCTTTGTCCCTTCTTTTTTCTTAAGAAGCTCCACCAAATAAAGGGCAAGGGACATAAGCAGAGTCATAGCAGAAAAAACTATAACCACTGGATAGCCATCAAAAAAGGCGATAGGCACCTTGGTAAGGTAACCATAATTCGCACCCAAAGCCAAATCCGCCCCTAAAATCAACGCATTAATGCCAAGGCAAGTAAGGCCAATCTCCTTAAAAGTCAATTTCTCCTTATAATTCTCAGTCACAAGCAAACCACAAGCTATAAGGACATAGTGATTTAGGATATAAGTCACATTAGTCACATGAGGCCAAGCGTAAGCAGAAGGATCCGGCACAGCAAAAGCCACCAAAGTCCCCACCAAGGCAAGGTCAGCAAAAAACGCCATAGCCTTCCTCTTTTTCAAAAAGAAAGCAATAGGCAAACAAATCCCAGCAATCCTACAATGGTACAAAGGCAAACCATCCGAAATCCAAAGATCATGATCAAGAGTGTACCACCAATACAAAATCCCCTGCAAACAAATGCTAGCCACAAGCAAAGCCTTCAAAAGCCTAGCATTTGACCTAAATTGATAAATAAAATATAAAAATACAATCAACCCCAAACGCACCAAGTGCATATTAAAAGTAAAACCAGCGTCAGGAGTAGTCCTAAAAAAATAATCCATAAAAATCCTTTCATTAATAATAAATTATTATACCCTTTTATCCGAGATAAATTATCATTTTTTTATTTGTTAATCCGAGATTAACTGTATCATATAGATAATTTAGGTCATTGACATGACCCCTCCGTACATAGGGGGAACCCAAGGGGGCGGCAGATGCCCCCTCAC
>NZ_CAUPFR010000029.1:0-16723 GCF_963510575.1 uncultured Anaerococcus sp.
TCAAATTGTTTTGAAAGTTTGGGCGAAATTTATATATATTATATTTTTATCGACTTGAACAAGGTTTTTGTATATTCATTCCTATCTGGACTAACTATGTCTTTTGTTTCAAAAAGGTCAACGAGTTTGCCGTTGTAGAGCACTCCTATCCTGTCACATAAATAGGCTATTACGTTTAGGTCGTGGGAGATAAAAAGGCAGGTGAAGTTGTGAGTTTCTTGAAGTTTCTTAATTAGGTTTAGGATTTGCGCCTGAATTGATACGTCAAGAGCGGATACTCCTTCGTCTATAATTAGGAATTCTGGCTCGATTATAAGGGCGCAAGCTATGGCTATCCTTTGCTTTTGGCCACCAGATAAGTTTGGTGGATAATAACCGAGTACGTCTTCTTCCATTTCGATTTCTTCTAGGATTTGTCTAATTTTTTCCTTATTTTCTTCTTCTGTGCCGACCTTGTGGATTTTTAAAATTTCCCTGATGGAAAAACCTATGGTCTTTTTTGGGTTTAGGGCCTGGTAGGGATTTTGAAAGACTACCTGAAGTTTTTTCCTATAGGCAAAAAGTTCTTCCTTGGTCAATTTTGTTATATCCTTATCTTCAAAATATATCTTGCCAGATGTTTCCTTGATTAGCCTTAAGATGATATTTGAAAGGGTAGTTTTGCCAGAACCAGATTCACCAACTAGACCAAAGATTTCCCCTCTTTTGATGGCAAAAGATACATTATCAAGGGCAAGGTTGTCTTTTTTCCTAAAGAGAATTGCCGAATCCTTGTAGATTTTGCTTATATTTTCTATCCTTAAAATCTCATTCATTTGCTCCTCCATATAGGTGGCAATTTACCCTGTGGCCATATATTTCATAGGTTTGCGGATAAGTTTTAGTGCAAATTTCCATGGTATGGTCACACCTGTCAGCGAAAGGACATCCTTCATTTGACCTATTTTTGAGGTCTGGGACATGGCCTTTGATATTATAAAGGGCCTCTCCCCTTTTTTTGTAATTTGGAACTGCTTTCAAAAGTGCCTTGGTGTAAGGGTGGAGGGGATTACCTATTACATCCTTGGTCTCTCCTCTTTCAACAAGCCTTCCTGCGTACATAATCATGACTTTTTTACAAATCCTGTCAACCAAGTTTAGGTCATGGCTGATAAATAAAATCGCACCCTTATAGATGTGGCCCAAGTTCCTAAAAAGGTCAATAATTTGCGCCTGAACCTTGGCGTCAAGGGCTGTGGTTGGCTCGTCAGCTATCAAAACATTTGGGTTGGCGATTAGGGCGATACAGATTACAATTCTTTGTTGCATGCCGCCTGAAAGTTCGTGAGGGTATTTGTTATAGAGATTTTCTACATCCCTAAGGCCCACATTTTCCATAGTCTTATATACAAGCTCTCTACGTCTTTCCTTATCAAAATCGTAGTGAATTTTCAAAACTTCTTCTATTTGGGCTCCCACCTTCATCAAAGGATTTAAGGCTGAGCCTGGTTCTTGAAAAACTGTGGCTATATTTCTAGCCCTGTATTTTTTCCAATCCTTATCCGAAAGTCCCAAAACTTCTATATCCCTTAGCTTGCAAGAACCAGATTTTATTATGGCGTTTCTAGATTCTATGCCCAAAATTGTTTGGGTTGCCAAGGTTTTTCCACAACCAGATTCCCCAACCAGACCCACAAAGTCATTTTCAAAAAGGTCGAAGGAAATATGGTTGACTGCGTTTTTGTCACCATTTTCTGTAGAAAAGGCAACTGTCAAATCATTTACTTCTAGGATTTTTTTCATTTTTGCGCCTTCTCTCTTAGTCTTTCTGACCTATATTTCTCACCATAAAGGGTAAAACCTAAGACAACTAGGCTTAGGCAAATACCTGTAAAGAGAAAATAGTGGGGTGCTTGGTTGAAATAAGCCTGACTTTCCTTTAGCATCCTCCCCCAAGATGGGTTTGGTGGCCTAACTCCAAGACCAAGATATGAAAGTCCAGCCTCAGATAAGATTGCCTGAGATATTGATAAAATAATAGCAACCATAAGTTGATTTTTGATATTTGGCAAAATATGGTTTATGGCTATATAAAGTGGACTTGCTCCTTTTATGACAGCAGATTTTACAAATTGAGCATTTTTCACCTGCAAAAATCCACTCCTAACAACCCTAGCAAAATATGGTACAGACATAATTCCAATAGCAAGGATTGTATTAATAACCCCTGCCCCAAAAACTGTTACCAGCATCATGGCAAAAAGGATACCAGGAAAGGCCATCAGCGAATCTATAAACCTCATCAAAACCTCATCGACTGCCCCACCGAAATATCCAGCACTAGCTCCTATGATAGAACCGAGGAAAAGAGCGAGAATTACAGTGCCAAAGGATAAAATAAGGGCATATTGAGACCCTTCCATGAGCCTTGACAAAATATCCCTTCCCATGTTATCAGTCCCAAAAGGGTGGGCAAGGCAGGGGGAAACTAATTTCATACTTGTATTTATCTTATTTGGGTCATAGGGTGTCCAAAATATCGAAACAAGAAGGACAATGAAATATAGGCCAATTATTGCCTTTCCAATCCTAATTGAGTATTTATTTTCCTTAATCATCTGCCACCTCTAATCCTCGGATCAACTAATCCGTAAAGTATATCTATGATTAAATTTATAAAGATAACCAAAAAAGCAACTGCTAAGACAACTGACTGGATAAGAGTAAAGTCCCTAGACGTAATTGAAGCTACAATTAGAGACCCTATACCCGGTAGGGAAAAGACATTTTCTACTATAAGCGACCCCCCAACAGCCGATGTAAGACACATTCCTATGACGGTAATTACCGGTATAAGGGCATTTCTTAGGACATGTTTGTATAAAATTTCCCTTAACTCCATCCCCTTCATCCTGGCAGTCCTTACGTAATCTTTGTTGATTTCATCAAGAAGAGCAGCCTGCATATACCTTACTATTGTCGCTATGTTTGGAATAGCAATGGCTAGGGAAGGCAGGAAGAAATTTTTAACTTTCAAGAAAAATCCCCCACCCATAACGTTATAGGACAGGGTAGAAAAAATCCCCAACCTCACTGCGAATATGTAAATTAACAAAAATGCCAACCAAAAAGAAGGGATTGATATACCAAGTTGGGTCACAGCAGTAATTATAGATGCATACCACTTGTCAGATTTCATTGTAATTTGTATTGATAGGGGTAGAGCTATTACAATCGACAAAATTAGGGAATAAATTGTTAGCCACATGGTTACTGGAAGTTTCTTAAAAAAAAGGTCCCTAACCGGGATTTGGTACTTGATGCTCATTCCCATATCAAGCCTAAAAAGTCCTAGTATCCAATTTACATATCTTTCAAAGATTGGCTTATCTAGTCCTAGCTCTTTTTCAAGAGCTAGGATTTGTTTTGGGTCTGCCTCTGTGCCTAAGATTATCTCAGCTGGATTGCCTCCTATAATCTGAAAGACAAAAAATATTAATAGTGAGACAAAAAACAGGGTCAAGATAAGCGAGAATATTTTTTTAGCGATTGCTTTTGTCATTACTTGCCAACTATATCTTCAAGGTTTAATTTTTGTACTGGATAGGTCTTAAGACCAGTGTAATCGTTATTTAAAACAAGGTTGTCATTAGGGTCTTGGATAAAGATTGCTGCACAATCCTTGGCGATTATTTCCTGAGCATCCTTTACATTTTTGACAAGCTCATCCCTATTAAGGGTCACTTGGGCATTGGATATGGCCTTATCATAGGCTTCTGAGATATAATTTAGGTAGTCTTTTTCTGATGTTGACACATACCTATCTAGGACTCTGATTGGGTCAACATAGCCAATAAAGCCAACTATTGTTGTTTCATACTTCCTTTCCTTATAGACCCTATCAAGCCAAGTTGAAAACTCAATCGGTTCTATTGTCGCATTTATACCTGCCTTTTTGAGTTGGGCTTGGATTAATTCTGCTGTATCCATGTGGTATTTATAATCACTTGGCACTGTCATCTTAAAGGAAATTCCATCTGGATAACCCGCTTCTTTTAAAAGTTCTTTAGCTTTTTCTACATTTGTTGGATATAATTCCCCGATATCATTGAAATAATCTTTTAGGGCTGGTGAAAATGATGAGTAGAGCTTAGTTGCCTTGCCACCACCTACAGATTTTATTATTTCATCCTTATCAATGGCATAGGCTATGGCCTGCCTTACTCTGATGTCATCAAATGGCTTGATTTTATTATTTAAGCCTAAAACTTGGACAAGATTTTGTGGGTGAGAATAAGAATCTGTCGACTCTTTTACCTGGTCTACCTCATCTGCAGTAAGCTTTGATGCCAGATCTACTTCCTTGTTATTTATTGCCATAACTAGGGCTTGGTTGTCAGCTATCCTTACCACATTTACCTGCTTGGTTTTGGCTATATGGTCTTTGTTATGGTAGTCATCAAACCTTGTTAGAACCAAGGCTTCGCCTGGTGTATAAGATTCAAACTTATAAGGCCCTGTGCCGATTGGCTTATTTTGATTGTCTTCGTAATCTTTTTTAACTATCGGTTGGGTCTGAAGGTAGATAAAAGAATTATTTACCTTATCGAGTTTCATGGAGATTTCTGTTGGGGAAACTATATCCATTTCCTTGATGCAAGCAAATTTGCTATTTATCGGCTCCCCACTTGTTAGGCCTGCTAGCTTATCATATGTATAGTAAACGTCATCTGCACTAAATTCAGACCCATCGTGGAATTTTACACCTTCTTTTAATTTAAAAGTGTAAGTAAGTCCATCATCTGAAATCTCATAAGATTCTGCCAAATCTGGGACAAGATTTCCATCCTCATCTACATCCAAAAGACCGTCAAAGATTTGATCTGCCATTGTCTTTGTATCTCCTGCAGCAGTTTTAAAAGGGTCTAGAGAATCAAGCTCTGTTGCCATAGCTACTGTAAGTGGTCTTTGGGCCTCCTTGGTTTCTTTCTTTTCGTTTCCTTCCTTTGCGCCCCCACAAGCAGTCATCACAAGTCCTGCTAGAACTAGAGCAAAAAATGTTTTTGATTTTTTCATTTCTCCTCCTTAGGAAAATAGTATTATACTTATTATAACAGATAGATAATTTTTTAACAATTATTTTTAAAAAAATATTTACCTAAGATTTCTTGTAGGTAAATAATAAAAAGTTTAAAAGGGGCTATTTCAATTCTATTTTGGTTTTTAACCTAAAACCACGCCTAAAGATACTGGCTAATTGATTTTAGAAAAAACCTGTGTATATTGATTTTATAACAAGGAGCTTATATGAATTTTTTAGAAAAAGCCAAAAATATTGAAGATACAATCATTAGGGATAGGAGAAATCTCCATAAAATTCCAGAACTCGAACTAAATTTACCAAAAACTGTAGCCTACGTTGAAGACCAACTCAAAGCTATGGGCATAAGCTACAAAAAATTAGTAAATGGCAATGCTCTTGTGGCCCAAATCGGCACTTACAAGGGCAAGTGCATAGCCATTAGAGCTGACATGGACGCTTTACCAATCACTGAAGAAACTGGCCTTGATTTTGCATCTACCCACCCAGGCTGCATGCACGCCTGTGGCCACGATGGACACACAGCCATGGCCCTTGGAGCTTGTAGACTCCTAAAGGAAAATGAAGGCAAACTTGACGGCCTAGGTAAAATTTTCTTCCAACCTGGCGAAGAAATTCCCGGTGGAGCAAAGCCTATGATAGATGAAGGTTGTATGGAAAATCCAAAGGTAGATAGGGTTATAGGCCTCCACCAAGGTGGGATTTTTGGCATATTTCCAACAGGAACCATTGCCTATAAAAAAGGAGAAATGATGGCTTCTATGGATACTCTTATCATAAGAATCAAGGGCCAAGGTGGTCATGGAGCCAAGCCTGATTCTTTTATTGACCCCATCGCAACCATCAGCGAAATCAACCTAGGCCTCCAGAAAATCATTTCTAGAGAGCTTGAACCAACCGAATCTGCCCTTATTTCCATCTGCCAAATCCATGGTGGCACCTGTCAAAATATCATACCGGACGAAGTTTGGGAAGAAGGCACCGTTCGTACCCTTAATGAAAAAACCAGGACCTTTGTGGAAAAAAGAATAAAGGAAGTAGTCGAAAATATAGCTAAAGCCTATAGGTGTGAAGGAATCGTTGAATACAAGAGATTTTATCCAAGTCTAGTTAATGACGATGATTTTACAGCCTATGTAAAAGACATTGCCGCAGACCTCCTTGGCAAAGAAAATCTAATCGAACTTAAAAAACCATCCATGGGTGGCGAAGATTTTGCCTTTTTCCTAAAAGAAGCTAAGGGAACTTTCTTATCCCTTAATAATCTCAAAGTAAACCCAGATGGCAAGATTTATCCCCACCACAACTCAAAGTTTGATGTGGAAGAAAGCACCTTTTATATCGGTGCAAGCCTACTCGCAGAAGTTTCCTTTAGGTATCTAAAAGAAAATAAATTTTAAAAAGATCTTTCCAAAATTCCTAAAAGCAAATTAAGAAGTCTTAAAAGAGTGTTTTCATAAAAACCATAAACAAAAAAAGTGGTGACAGAATAGAATCCTATTCTCCACCACTTTTTGATATTTTATAGTCTATCTTCAACTGATTTTATTTTTTGTTCCATTGTAGCTTTTTTATCACGTCTGTCATCCATTTTTATAACTGTATAAACCCTATCACAGCCCTTGTCAAATACAGATTCCTGCATTTTTCTAATTGCTTCTAGAGCCTTATCAGCATCGGCTTCTATGACTGTACCCATTGGGTTTAATTTATATTTCAATCCTTCTGCCATAAGGATTTTTTCAGCCTCAGCTACATATTTGCTTACTGATGTTTCCTTGGTTCCTATTGGAATTATGCAAACTTCTACTACTGCCATCTAGTCCTCCTCAAAAAACTTTTTATAAATTTCATAGGCTTCATATATATCTTCGACTCCTGCAAGCTCCCTGATTGAGTGCATTGCAAGAAGAGGAATGCCCACATCAATCGCCTTGATGCCAAGGGCTGTAGATGTGATTGGGCCTATGGTTGACCCACCTTGCTTGTCATTTCTGTTGTGGAAGGTTTGGAGCTTGTAGCCATATTTTTTAGCTATTTTCATAAGCCTTGCCTTGGTTTCTATGGTTGATGCGTAGGCACCGTTGGCTGCTATTTTTATTACCAAACCTTCATTCATCCTAACCTTGTTGGTTGGGTCTGCAAAGGCCTGGTAATTTGGATGGGTAGCGTGGGCCTGGTCGGCAGAAATTATCATTGAATTTTCTACCATAATTTGATAGCCTTCCCTGTCTAGACCAAATTTTTGGGCAAGACGTTCTAGGATATTTCCTAAAAAGTTTGAAGCAGCTCCACCTCTTGTTCGAGACCCAATCTCTTCGTTATCGCTTAGGAGAATCATCTTGTTTCTTCCAGGCTTGCTATCTACAAGAGCCCTTAGCGAAGCGTGAACAGATCCGAGGTTATCAAGCCTACCAACCTGAACCATGTCATTTATAAGGGCACCCTTTTGCCTGTCATAAAGGCCGAGGTCAAAGTCAAGGATATTTTCAGGGTCAATTTCCAATTCTTCTGCCAAAATATTTAGCAAATAAGATTCGCCTTCTAGCCTATCCTTGATTGTTTTCACAAGTGGATAGAGGTTGTCTTGGGGATTGTAGGCGTAACCCTTGTTGATTTCCCTATTCATGTGGATGGCCGCGTTGGTTATTGTAAGTAGGTCCCTATCTATATTTACAAGGGAGTACTTGATTTTGCCAGCATCTTCGTAGGCGACTTTGCCTGCCAAGGAAAGGGTCCTATCAAGCCAAGTTGAGTGGATCATACCACCGTAGGCTTCGATATTTAATTTCAAAAAGCCAGCATCAGCCATTTCCGGGTTGGATTTTACCTTAAAGGTAGGACTATCTGTGTGAGAACCAATTATTTCAAAGCCTTTTTTCAAATCTTCTCCAATCTCAAAGGCTATAAGGGCTGAATCATCACGACTAGTGTAATACTTGCCCTTTTCTAGGTCCCAAACTTGGTCTTCCCTAAGTTTTTTAAAACCATTTTCCTCTAAAATTTCACTAGCGTTTTTCACTGCGAAATAATTTAGGGGACTTGCGTCAATAAAATTTATTAAATCTTTACTAAAATCTATACTATTCATAATATTACCATACCCAATTTTTAATAAGAAAAAAAGAGCAGAAAACCACCACAATCACAAATAAAATTTGTTATGGTCTATGATCCTCATATATTTTTAATTTCTATAATTTTTAAGAAAATTACTAATCACATCCTTAAATCCCTGAGGATTTTCTTCAGCAAACTTGGTGTGGCCAAAGCCCTTGGCTGTGTAAATTTCCTTCTTATCTCCCCTTATACTCTTATAAATATCCTCACCCATATGGACTGGAGTGACCTTATCATTATCAGAATTTATAATTAAAACAGGTGAATTTATATCAGCTTCTTTTGCCCATTTGCTCGCATCTATGTCTTTTAGGGTAAAACCTAATTTTGCCTTTAGAAAAATATTTGTCATGAATTTCATCAGTCCAATTGGTAAGCCTTGTTCTTCTTCTACTTGCTTATAGACCTTATCAGCAAATTCATTCGAATCAGATACCGGAGAGTCTAAGATTAGATAATCAATCAAAGAAGAATCCCTGCTTGCAGCAATTAGGGCTGTCGCTCCACCATAAGATTCGCCGTACAAAATAATTTCTTGAGCATCTAGAGTATTTTTCCCATAAGAAATTGCATCAAGGGCATCAAAAGATTCTAAAATTCCAAAAGTATTGTAAGTCGCTTCATTATCGCCAGAATTTCTTTGGTCGTAGATTAATAGACTATAACCTAAATCATAGAAAGCTTGGCCTGGACTATAAAGAGAATACTTAGTCCCTCCCATACCGTGGACCATAACAGCAAGGCCTTTTGCATCCGGATTTTTGATGAAAATTGCAGGTATGTCATGGTCTTTTTGTGAAGATTTTATTTTTATTTCTTCTATTGATTTTCCCTTGGCAAAACTTTCGTATTTATCCCTGTAGGAATTCATATTTTTTTGAGTTTCTTCCCTACTTGCAATATTTGTAAGCCCGTCGAAAGAATCCTTGCCAATAAAACCCAAAAAACCAAGGCATAAAAGTACAATTATTAGGCCAATAATTTTTATAATTTTCTTTTTCATAAAATCCTCCTATTCTTATTATAAACGATATTTCTTGGTAAAGATATAGAAATTAAGATATTTTAAATGATTTTGGCAAATTAATTTTACAGCAAATTTGCTTATATTTTATCAAAGAGGGTATATATTAATGATGAATTAAAAATAAAAGGAAGAATTATGACAAATAAAAAATTACCATTCAAATCTATAGCCATCGAAGCAATCATGTTTTTGGCCTATGCCTTTTTTGCCGTAAACTGGATTGCAGGCTCTACCCTAACACCAAATATTTTAAAGGCCTTTAGTGTAGAAGGAGCTCATTCAGTTTCCCTAATTAATAACGTGGTTACAATTGCAAAAATCATTGGAAACCTAGTAGCAGCGACAATTTTCGCAAAACTTTTCCCTAAAAAATCAATCGGTCTTGGTGCCCTCCTAATACCAGCAGGTGCTCTACTTGCGGCCCTTTCACCATCTTTCCCAATTTTTTTATTAGGAAGATTTATCATGGGTTTTGGTGGCGCACTTTTTGTAGTTTACTTCTCCCCTGTGGTTGTAAACTATTTTGACCCTGCCCACAGACCAGTTGTAAACGCCCTAAACAACGTTTCTTACAATGTTGGTTCAATACTCGCCCTAATCCTTGTAGGTCCTGTTATAAAATTTTTGGGTCTTGGCAGGTATGCTCTTGTGGCCTTTTCCCTAGTTTCTCTTGTGGTTTTCATTGCCTGGATTATTATCGGAGAAGATTTTAGGATTACATCCAGCAAGGAAACTGGTTCAAAGACCTTTTCCCTAAAAGATGCCCTTGGTGAAAAAATAACAATCCTAATGCCAACTATGTATTTTGGCCATTTGACCCTCTACATGGTCATGCTAAATATTTTCCCAAATACTAACTTTTCGCCAATACCAGCCAGTAAAATCTCCACACTTTTTACAACCGGAGCCCTTATTGGTACACTTTTATCAATCATAGTCGCAAAAAAATCAACAAAAAGAGTTCCTACCTTAAGAGTTGCAGGAATTCTGACCACTATTATAGGATTTTTTCTAATCCACACCACAAGTCCACTTTTAGCAAGCATCCTAGCCCTAGCCTTGGGCACAATTATGTATGTACCACTTACAAACTTCGTCCTAATTCCCCAAGAAATGCCAGGCATGTTTTCAGAAAGACTTACCCAAATTATGTCAGTCTACTGGGCCCTAGTTTATATCCTAGAAACAATCGCCTACCAGATAATCGTCCATATTCAATTTAATTTTGGCGACAAAACTGCCCTAACAGCAACAATATTCCTTTCAGTAAGCTTTATCATTGGCTCTTTCATCATGAAAGAACCTAGCGAAATTAAATAAAAGAAAAAAACGGAAAGTCCTAGGATTTTCCGTTTTTATTTAAGTATTTTATACATTCCTTGTAGACTTCAAGGCCCATCAGAAGGCTCTTTTCATCAAAATCAAAGGCCTTATTGTGGTGGCCTGCCGCAAGATCTGAGCCAAAAATAAAATGGATGGCTGATCCGCCCTCGGAATTTACCTTGTTTATATAATAGCAAACGTCCTCGCTTGCCTTAAAATCAGGATTTTTTACCGTATCAAATCCTTTTTCAACCAAGATTTGGTTTATTTCTTCATAAAATTTATAATCTGCTTTTTCAATAGCAGGCGCAGATCCTGCAATTTTCACTTCATAATCAAGGTCATATTGGACGCTCGCACCCTTTACAACTTGGATGGCCCTGGTAACTAAGAAATTATTTACCTCGTCATTGGCGCCCCTAGTTTCCATCTCAAGGACAGCCTTATCAGAAATAATATTTCTCGCTGTACCGCCCTTGATTACACCCACATTTAGCCTTGCCATTCCCTTGGAATGTTGGGCGATAGTTTCTAGATTTAAGAGAGCTGATGCTGCTGCAAGATTGGCGTTTTTTCCTTCTTCTGGACGGGCAGCTGCGTGGGAAGAATGTCCCTTAAAAATAATATCTAATTTTGTTGATGCCAAAAAACCTGTCGTTCCAACGCCGACTTTTCCCGAAGTAAGTCCCATTCCTAAATGACCTGCAAAAAAATAATCAATGTCATTAAGGTAGGCTGATTCGCTTAGGGATTTGGCTCCACGAAGCCCTTCCTCCCCAGGTTGGAAAATCAAGATGTACTTGCCCGATAAATTGTTTTTGTTCTCCAAAATCCATTTAGCAAGGAAGATTCCCATAGATAGGTGACCATCGTGGCCACAAGCGTGCATGGAGCCTTGATTTTGAGAAGCAAAACCCTCCCTAAAAGGTTTATGAAACTTATCCGTACTTTCCTTAATAGGCAAGGCATCAATATCAAAGCGAAAAGCAAAGGTCTTACCAGGTCTACCTGTATCAATAGTTGCAATAAGGCCGGTGTAGCCCATCAAAATCTCAGAAAAATCAAAATCTTCCCTTGTTTTTATGGTCTCAGCATAAGAACTAATTTTAAGAGGAGTAGGTCTACCAAAAATCAAGTCTTCCTTGTGGATTTTCTTGCCATATTTGATATCAGCCACGCCAAGCTTTTTCAAATCCTTAATAATATTTATAGTAGTTTTAAACTCAAGCCAAGCAGGTTCTGCAATTTTGTGGTAAAACCTCCTGGTTTCTATCAAATCTCTTTCCATATCAATCCTTGTTATGAGTTCTATAGGCAAAATAATACAAGATGCCAACAAAGATTGCCCCACCAATCATGTTGCCAAGGGTTACTGGCAATAAGTTTTTGAAAACCATATTTGAAATATTAAGGCTTGCAAGACCTTCTCCTAGTCCAGATTTGCTAGCAAGGTCTGGGATATTTTTCGCCAAAATCCCAGCTGGAAGATAGTACATGTTGGCTATACTATGTTCGAAACCAGATAGGACAAAAATCGAAATTGGGAAAAAGGCTGAAAGAACCTTTGACCCGTAAGATCTTGCACCAAGTGACATCCAAACGCCCAGACAAACCAAGAAATTACCCAAAAGTCCCAAAATCAAAGCCTGTACGAAGGAAAAGTCTATTTTAGACTTGGCAATTAAAATAGTCCTCACCCCTACTAGGCCATCGGCAAAGAACCATTGACCTGATGCATAAAGCAGAAAAGCTATAGATAGAGCACCGATGAAATTTGCAAAATAAACCAAAATCCAAGACCTTATCATGGTTTTTAGGTTGATTTTTTTCTCTAAAAGGGGAATGGTCATCAGACAGTTGCCTGTGAAAAGTTCTCCACCAGCCAAGAGGATAAAAATTAAACCAGGTGTAAAAACCAAGCCTTGGACGAGTTTGCCTATGGCAAAGCTTGTTTTATCAGCAAGTAAAGATGAGGCTGCGAGGGTTGAAGCCTCAGCTGCCAAGGATACAAAGGCTCCTGCAAAAAATCCTAAAACCATTAGGGTTTTAATATTTATTTTCGTCTTATTTGTGTATATATCAATCGCCCTAGGTAAAATTTTATCAGGGCTTAGGTCAGTTTCCATATTTCCTCCTTAAAAAATCCTTATTATAATTATATGCCAGTGCTTTATAAA
Organism: uncultured Anaerococcus sp.; assembly: GCF_963510575.1. GTDB lineage: Bacteria > Bacillota > Clostridia > Tissierellales > Peptoniphilaceae > Anaerococcus. The sequence goes on from NZ_CAUPFR010000029.1 coordinate 12,728, forward strand.
ATCCTTATTTATAAGAAATAAAATTTGTAAAACTAACAGAAAAACCAGTCTTCCTTAGCCGACGGGCTTGTCTTTACTTATTTTTCCCAGATTAGGTAGGAATTTTTTCCTAGTTTTCGATCTTTATAATTTCCTGCCACTAGGATTTCTTTTTCACCTAGTTTGAAATCTCTTTCTTCGCCTAGGTTAATAGTAAGGCCTAGGGTCTTTTCTTTTGTAAATCTTTCTACAAGTAATAAATCTTCCTCGCTTGAAATCCTTATATTTCCATTTTTTATTGTTTGGTGTTTTTTGATAGCCAAAATTTCTTTGGTTTTTTCCAAAAAGTCTTGCTCTTCACCAAGCTTATCCCAAGGGAAGGTCCTCCTGCAATCAGGATCTCCCTTTCCCTCAAGTCCTACTTCTGTCCCATAATAAAGGGAATTTGCCCCCATATATACCACGCTTAGGGCTAGGGCAGCTAGGAGTTTTTCCCTAGAACCACCGATTTCCGTAATAAATCTTGGTGTGTCATGAGTATCTAGGAAATTTAGCATCATCCTATTTGCCTGATCTCTATTTCTCATTAGGATCATATTTAACTTATCACTTGCTTCTTTGGCAGAAATTTTTCCCTTAAAATAGTCTAGGCAGGCCTTGGTAAAGGCGTAATTCATTATAGAATCAAATTCATCGCCTCTGAGGAAAGCCTCTGCATTGTGCCAATTTTCCCCAATTATAACAGCATCGGCCTTGACTGATTTGATTGCCTTACGAAATCTCTTCCAAAAATCGTGGCTTACTTCATCTGACACATCCAGCCTCCAGCCATCAACGTCAAATTCTTCTATCCAATACTTGCCGATTTTTATTAAATAGTCCTGTACTTCTTTATTAGAAGTTTTAAGTTTTGGCATATTATAAACATGGGCAAAGGTCTCATAATTTATTTTTTCTATATCAGCCTTATCCCCATCTATATAAAACCAGTCGTAATATATTGATTCCTTGCCCTTTTCTCTTACGTCTTTAAAAACAGGATTTTCGTGGCACATATGATTAAAGACAGCATCTAGGACTATCCTTATGCCAAGACTATGGGCCTTTTCTACAAGCTTTTTAAAATCATTTTTATCCCCAAATTGTGGGTCAATTTCAAAATAATCTATGGTATCGTATTTGTGGTTGGTTGGCGAGATGAAAATCGGTGTCAGATATAGGCAAGTCACACCTAAATCCTTGATGTGGTCAAGTTTTTCTATAATTCCCTTGATATCTCCACCTGCAAAAGATTTTGGACTTGGTAAATCTTCCCAGGCTTGGTTAATGTAGGAGTCATCTTTAGAAAAATCTCCCCTCCTAAATCTTTCTGGAAATATCTGATAAAACACAGCATCTTTCATCCATTCCACAGGTTCGAATAAATCGGCTTCGTGGATATAAGGCATATGAAAAGATGTGAAATAGAAGTTTTCAAAATCATAGGCTTCTTCTAGGCCATTCTCACTTAAATAATAGGCTTCACTTCCATCTTCAATCTTAAAAACATAGGCAAGCCTTTTATCCGCAAGCTTTAAATTTATCTCATAATAAGAAAAATACCCATCTTCAAAGTTCTTTTCCATCTTTGTTTCTTTCCAAACGTGAGAGTAATCACATTTATAGGTATAAATAAGACTCACATCGAGTTTATCTTTTTTATCAGATCTTAACCTAATATTTAATTCATCAAGGCTTAGAGCATAGGCCATAAAACTTTCACTTAAATGCAAAATTGCTGGTTTATTCATATTCTCTCCTTTAGGCTTTTCTAATGATTATATGCTTGGTTTGAATATTTTCATTTTTTATACATAAAAAACCCCTCCATCCCTCATGTGGATTTTGGGGTTAATATTAGCAAATACCTTGTCTTAGAGGTATTTTTCCTTGTAGGTTTCTACAATGTTTTCAACTGTAAAGCCTAGTTTTTCTGCAACTTTTTCGCCAGGTCCTGAGATTCCAAAGCGATCTATGGCTATATTTATACCACAATCTCCTGTCCACTCAGCCCATCCGAAAGAAGAAGCCATTTCAATGCTTACTTTTCTTTTAACATCTTTTGGGATAATCATATCCCTATAAGCCTTATCTTGTTTTCTAAATAGGCTCATTGATGGCATGGAAACTACTCTCACGTCTTCTCCAAGCTTCTTCAATTCATCAGCTGCCTTTAAGGCTAGGGCAACTTCCGAACCTGTGGCTATTAATATTCCATCAGGCGTAGAATTCTCTGAATCTTTTATAATGTAGGCACCCTTGTCAATTGATTCTAAACTTTCAGTTTCTTTTAAATTTTCTAGATTTTGCCTAGATAGGACTATAACTGTTGGACTATCCTTGCTTTCTAGGGCAACTTTCCAAGCTAGCCTTACCTCATTAGCATCTGCTGGCCTAAGGTCAATTGTATTTGGGATAGACCTAATCATAGCAAGCTGTTCTATAGGTTGGTGGGTTGGTCCATCTTCCCCTACTGCCACTGAATCGTGGGTGAAAACATAGGTTAGTGGAAGGTTTGAAATAGCTGAAAGCCTGAGGGCTGCCTTTACATAATCAACAAAAACAAAGAAGGTTGAAATATGATGGAAGCTACCACCGTGGGCAATAATTCCGTTTCCGATAGCTGCCATGGCAAATTCACGCACCCCATACCAAACATTCCTACCAGCTGGGTCGTCTTTAAAAGATGGAGATCCACTTATATCTGTCTTGTTAGAAGAGAATAAGTCTGCAGAACCTCCCCAAATATTCCTATCATATTTAGCTAGGTCTTGGAGAATTGCCCCACTTGAAGCTCTTGAAGCTAGGGCCTTATCTGCTGCTGTATATTTTTTGATTTTCTCAAAGAAATCCTTATCAAGTTTTCTTACTATTCCATTAATCAAAGAAGCATAGTCTTCTGGATAGGCTTGGCTATAGGATTTTAGGAGCTCATCCCATTCTTGGTTCGCTTTTTCGCCTCTTTCGCCTAGACTAGACCTAAAATCTTCGTAAACTGCTTCTGGCACAACAAAATCTTCTTCCTTCCAACCATAGGCTTGCTTGGCCTTGGCGAAGTCATCAGCTCCTAATGGTGCACCGTGAACCTTGTTTGTACCTTCGTTTTCTGAACCATAACCAATTACGGTTTTAATTTCGATTATGCTAGGTTTTTCATTTTGGCTCTTGGCTTCTTCTATAGCCTTGGCTATGGCTTCTACGCTCTCGCCATCTTCTACTTTGATGTAATTCCAATGTGCTGATTCTACTCTTTTCTTGATATCATCTGAAAAAGATGTTGTAAGTTTGCCGTCAAGGCAAATATCATTTGAATCGTAAAGTACGATTAGTTTTGACAATTTTAGGTGGCCTGCAAGGCTCATTGCCTCGTAGGAAATGCCTTCCATGAGGTCTCCGTCCCCACACAAACAGTAGGTGTAGTGGTCGATTACTGGGAAGTTTTCCTTGTTATAAAGGGCTGCCATATGCTTTTCAGCAAGGGCAAGACCTACTGAATTTGCTACACCTTGACCCAGTGGGCCTGTTGTTACTTCAACACCTTTTGTGTCTAGCCTTTCTGGATGGCCTGGGGTTTTTGTTCCTATTTGCCTAAAACCCTTAAGGTCATCAATAGAAAGCTCGTAACCTGATAGGTGGAGCATGGTGTATAAAAGGGCTGAACCGTGACCCGCTGAAAGAACAAACCTATCCCTGTTGAAATAAGAAGGGTTCTTTGGATTTACCCTTAGAAAGTTTTTCCAAAGACTATAAATCATTGGGGCAGCTCCCATGCAAATGCCTGGGTGGCCACTGTTTGCCTTTTCAATTTGGGCTACAGATAGGGTTCTAATGGCTGATATGGATTTTTGATTGATATTTTCAGTCATTATTAACCTCTCTTTACAAATGCGTCCCAATCTTTTTTGAAACTTACAATGCCAGCATCTGTTAGTGGATGGCTCCATAGTTTAGGGAAGATTGAGCCTGGGATTGTTGCTA
>NZ_CAUPFR010000030.1:0-16373 GCF_963510575.1 uncultured Anaerococcus sp.
GGTATGAGAGTATCAGCATGCGCCTTTAGCTCAGCTGGATAGAGCATCGGACTTCTAATCCGTGTGTCCCAGGTTCGAATCCTGGAAGGCGCGCCAAGTAAAAGGCACTCGCAAATAAAACTTGCCAAATTGTCAAAGTTGTGATATAATATACAAGTACGTGACTGTTGGGATATAGCCAAGTCGGTAAGGCACCAGACTTTGACTCTGGTATGCGTAGGTTCGAGTCCTGCTATCCCAGCCAATATGATCCATTAGCTCAGCCGGTAGAGCACCTGACTTTTAATCAGGGCGTCCGGAGTTCGAATCTCCGATGGGTCACCAAACATTAACTAGATAGACCTAATTGATTTAGGTCTAATCTAGGCTATATCGTTGATAATTCAACGATTTTACTTTTATTATCTGTAAGGATATAGCGAAGGCCATTTGAATACTTTAATTACATAGATTAAGGAGAGGTACCGAAGCGGTCATAACGGGGCGGTCTTGAAAACCGTTAGAGTCTTTGGCTCACAAGGGTTCGAATCCCTTCCTCTCCGCCAAAAGGTATTAAATATAGATGGAGAAGTACTCAAGTGGCTGAAGAGGCTCCCCTGCTAAGGGAGTAGATCCCAATTTACGGGATGCGAGGGTTCAAATCCCTCCTTCTCCGCCAAGTATGCCCAGATAGCTCAGTCGGTAGAGCAGGGGACTGAAAATCCCCGTGTCGGTGGTTCGATTCCGCCTCTGGGCACCAATCTTTCAAAGCTTTTAGATAGTTACGGTGATGGATATAGGGGAGTAGTTCAGCTGGCAGAACGTCGGTCTCCAAAACCGGATGTCGCGGGTTCAAATCCTGTCTCCCCTGCCAAAGAAATTCAAATTGATTAGAGTTTGATAATAATAAAATGATATATTATGGACCTGTAGCTCAGGTGGTTAGAGCGCACGCCTGATAAGCGTGAGGTCGGTAGTTCGAGTCTACTCAGGTCCACCATAATCTCACTTTACAAGCCTTTAAGGCTTAATTTATTTTAAAAATAAATACATACCAGTTATATGGGGCTTTAGCTCAGTCGGTTAGAGCGCCCGGCTCATAACCGGTAGGTCCAGGGTTCGAGTCCCTGAAGCCCCACCAAGCATTTCCCTGAGAAGTGCTTATTTTTTTGGGGAAATTTTGGGGCGGACCTCCGGTTATGTCATAACCGAGCTGAAACTCGTCTGCTGAGAGCAAGCCCGTCCGGCTCGATGATGACCTCTTTCGGACTACCGCCCTATATTTCAGCCTTAAAAGCCCCAAATAGCTTTGCATAAGACATTCCATAACTCGCTTTGCTCGTTAGGATATGTCTATAAAGGGGGCTTTTAAGAGGTCCAGGGTTCGAGTCCCTGACATCTCTAAGACTTTCCATAGCTCGATTTCATCTCGCAAGGATAAGTCTATAGTTCTGCATAAGACTTTCCGTGACTCGATTTCATCTCGTCAGGACAAGTCTATAAAACCCCACCAAGTACTTCCACGTCGAAGTGCTTTTTTTGTACGTAGAACCGGTTATGAGCAAGCTCATAACAGTTTTTCGGACTCACTACGTTCGTCTCGAAAATGAAGCGTAATTTGTACGCTTCACCCAAGCGTGGGACTAGGTCACAGGTATGGAGTCCCTGACATCAGCAAGTCTTTCCATAGCTCGCTATCGCTTGCTAGGATAAGACTAAGCCTCTGCATAAGACTTTCCATTGCTCATCTTCGATTTGCAAGGACAAGTCTATAAAGCCCCGCCAAGTATTTCGTTAAGAAGTGCTTATTTATTGGATAAATTTTGTTCCAGAATATTCGAAGAAAAATCCCAGATTTATGAGGTCCTCCTCTACCTGATGTGTTTTTCGAGACGGCCCAGGGGTGCACTTGGGTTAGGTTTATATTGGATAATTAAGATTGTTGGTATTTTGAAAATTAGTTTCTTTTTAAAATCGTGTTCTATTTACAATAAATCCCCCGAATCCCACAGCGCCATCTCGAACCTACGAAGAGCAAGCCTGTCGGCTCGGTGAGACGTGAGAGATCTCATAAATTCTGGATCAGGATATTCGAAGAGATATTTCTCGGATTAATAAGATCCAATGTCGAAACCTTGTGGGTTTCTTTGTCGGGAAAGCGCAGGTGTTTTGGAGTTTGAGTTTGTCCTTTAAATATTTATAAATTTTTATATTGGGGTATAAGTAAAAGAGAAAGATATAAAGGAGATTTTATGGATTTTTTAAAACTTGCTAGGCAACGTTATTCTTTGAAAAAATATGATGGTAGGAAGGTTAGTAAAGACCAACTTGACCTTATTTTAGAGGCGGCCAGACTTTCGCCTACTGCCAAAAATTTGCAAAATTACCTTATTTATGTGGCTGAGTCTGATGAGGCTTTGGCTAAGGTTGATGAAGTGACACCTTGCCGTTACGGGGCTAGCACAGTGCTTATCCTTACCTATGACAAATCAAAAGTTTTCACCTATCCAGGTGGCAAATATGATGCAGGCTTTGAGGATACTGCCATTGTGGCTACTCATATAATCCTTGGGGCCAAAGATGTTGGGGTTGATTCTTGTTGGATTAATAATCTTGATCCTGATCAGGTCAAGGAAGTTTTCAATCTCCCAGACGATGAAGTTGTCGTTTGTATGATTGACCTTGGTTATCCAGCTGAGGGAGCAGGCCCACTTCCTAAACATAATGATAGAAAAAATCTTGAAGACCTTGTTAAATATATTTAGGAGATATAAGAAAACGAGCGACTAAACTTTAAAAATATTTAGATTTTAAATTAGAGTATAGGAACCTGTCCTGATTTTTAATAGAATTCCTACTACCATGTCCAGCTTATATATATTATGCTTGTGATTTTATTAATGGAAATATACAAAAAAAGACCTCCCCTTTGGGAGGCCTTGGTTTTATGCTTGTGTCAATTGGTATGGAGATTTTTCGATGGTTTCCATCTCAGCGTTAGCTTTTGTTGTTAGTTTGCCTTTCTTTGTCTCAAGTACACCTGATTTTAGGATTGTATTCATGGCAGTACTTACATCATTATCATCGTAAGAATCCTTAGGATAGTCTATCGCCACTGTCCTTTGGCCGTTGTTTGCATCTTTAAAGTATAATTTTAGTTTTTTCTTAATTGTTTTAGTCATCTAATATTCCTCCTTATAATGTATTGCCGTTTGTGATTTCTTCTTCGTTTGTCTTGTAGACTTTGAATTTTATTGTATTACCGTTATTCTTTACTAGGGAAAGGTAAGCCATTGCGAAATTTTTAAAGTCTTCTGCTTTGGCTGCTTCATTTACTTGTGTAAAAGTTTTTGCATAGGATTTTTTGTTTAAACCCTCGATATCCTTGATGTCGTACTTAATTTTAATTTTCATATAAACTCCTTTATGTTTTTTTATTGGCGCCGTACTAATAAGTAGAAATTTTTTAAAAAATGTCCCGAAAATATTGACAATTATTTTAAATATGATACAATATTCATATGAAGATACATTCATATGAAGATACATTCATATGAATTGATGCTAATATGAAAAGAGGTGCGAATGAAGGTAGATATTGATAATATTTCGGACAATGTCCTAAGTGACCTGGCTGATCTTTTCAAGATTTTTTCTGATTCAACCAGGATGAGAATTATGTACAGGCTCTTTGAGGGCCCAGTTAGTGTTGGTGATATAGCAGAAAGTCTTGATATGAGTCAATCTGCCATTAGCCATCAACTTAGAAATTTAAAAAAGAACAAGCTAGTCAAGAGCGAAAGGGATGGCAAGTCCATCATGTACTCGCTTTTAGATGAGCACGTAAAGTTAATTATTGAAACTGGTCTAGAACACGTTTGTGAATAATAGGAGGAAAATATGAAAAAGAAATACAAAATCGAAGGACTTGATTGCGCAAATTGTGCAGCTAAAATTGAAGAAGCTTTAGGAAAATTAGACGGGGTAGAAAGCGTTAATGTTTCATTTTTATCAGAAAAGGTTAAATTTGACCTAAGAGATGATGTTGACCTTGATGATTTAATCTCAAAGGCAAATGAAATTGCTGATAAGATTGAACCAGGATCAAAAATTTTGGTGGACTAAATGTTTAAGTCAATGACTGCTGACCACAAGAAAAACCTGGTCAAACTCATATCCATTGTCCTAGCTAGTTATGTTCTTTTCTACTTTGTTGGAGAAGGTTCTAGAGATGTCAGGGTAATTGTATCCTTTCTAATCCTTTACATTATGGCATCCTGGGAGGTCTTGGCGGCAGCCTTTGAGGGTCTCAAACGTGGCAAGGCTCTAGATGAGAACTTCCTAATGACCATTGCCACAGTCACAGCCTTTATCATAGGTGACTACCTCGAGGCCATAGCTGTTATGGTTTTCTACGGATTTGGTGAACTTTTTGAGGAAATTGCCACTCATTCTTCTAAGGAAAATATCAAGGGCCTCTTAGACCTCGTTCCAGACCTAGCCAACAAGGTTCTAGCCGATGGAACAGTCGAAGAAATCGACCTTGATGATGTAGAAGTGGGCGATATTTTGATGGTACGTGACGGGGAAAAAGTTGGTGTTGACGGCATAGTTACAGAAGGAACTGCTCTTGTAGACACATCTTCAGTAACAGGCGAATCCATGCCAGTAGAGGTAAAGGCTGGCGATGAGATAATCTCATCATCAATCATTACCCAAGGAATAATCAAATACCAAGCCAGCAAGGAATTTGACGACTCTGTTGCAGCAAAAATCATCGAGCTAATCGAAGATTCCCATATGTCAAAATCCCAAAGCGAAAGGCTAATCACTAGATTTGCCAAGGTTTACACACCCTTAGTAGTTGCCTTTGCAATCTTACTTGCCATTTTCCCACCACTTTTCATGGGAGGAGCTTGGTCAGATTACCTATTAAGGGCAGCCACCTTCTTGGTCTTATCCTGCCCATGTGCCCTAGTTTTGTCAGTTCCACTATCATTTATGTCAGGTCTTGGCCTTGCCAGCAAGGAAGGAATCCTAATCAAGGGTAGCCAATATTTCGAGGAACTAGTCTCAGCAGACATCCTTCTTACAGACAAGACAGGCACCCTCACCACAGGTGAATTTGTAGTAAAAGACATAGAATTTTTGGCAGACTACGATAAGGAAAGGGCCCTCGATTATATCTATAATATCGAGAAACTATCCACCCATCCAATCGCCAGAGGTATCGTAAAATCAATAGACAGGGCAGAAAATCCTGACCTATTTAAGACAGTTGACAACAAAAGTGGGCTAGGGGTTGTAGCCCTAAGCCAGGAAAATGAAGAAGTAAAAATCGGCTCAGCCAAATTTATAGGCATAGAAAATGATGCAACAAGAGCTGTATATCTAGGCATAGATGGCAAAGCCATTGCCAAGGTAATAATAGAAGATGAAATCAAAAAAGACAGCAAAAACACAATTCACTGTCTAAAAAAAGATTTCAAGAAAATTGCCATAGTATCAGGCGACTCAACAGGCCCAGTAAGAGACTTGGCAGAGGAACTAGACCTTACAGACTACTATGCAGAACTAATGCCAAAAGATAAGCTAGAAGTCATGAAAGATTTTAAGGAAAAGGGTCACAAGGTAGTCTTTGTAGGAGACGGCATCAACGATGCCCCAGTCCTAAAAAACGCAAGCGTCGGCATATCTATGGGTGAAACAGCCTCAGATCTCGCCATAGAATCATCAGACATCCTAGTAGCCAACGGTGAGTTCAGCCAACTAACCAAACTAATGAAAATAGCCAACCTAACAAATATCACAGTCATGCAAAATATATTCTTCATCATGACTGTAAAAATAGCCATCCTAATCCTAGGACTCCTAGGCCACGCCTCAATGTGGCTAGCAATATTTGGAGATGTTGGAGTATCAATAATAGCTATAGTTTGGGCAATGAGGATACTGAAGAAAAAATTTTAATAAGAAAAGTTTTTCTTTAACTTTTAAACTTATAAAATAACTTTATATTTTATTTGGTTAAGATTATTTACAATTGAATCTTCGTAAAAAGGGGACCCCAGGGGAACGTTTCGCACGTTCCCCCATCGGGTCCCCTTTAAAACCCCTTCCGTTACCCCTCCGGGCGACCACTCTCGTGGGACAAGGAGTTTGCCTATTGGCAAACGTGTTGGTATGGAGAACCCGTTGTTCTAGATAACTATTATCCTAACTTTTTAAAATCCCAAGCCTCCTAAAAATTGCAATCTCGTCTGACTTGTGTTTTGTATTTTTTATTACCTCACAGTATTTATAATACTTTTATTCGTAAAGAGTTGTCAGTGCAATTTTTTAAACGGAGTCTTGGGATTTTAAAATACAAGGTCTTAAGTTTTAAACTCTTCGTATAAGAAAGACAAAACTCATTTAGCAATGTTTGGCGAAGCCAAACGAGCCTGGTAAACTCTGGTACATCGAGACAGATTTTCCCATCTATCAGGCAAAGATTTCTAATCAAGGGTTGCGTTAAGAAAATCGCATGTTTGAGCGTAGCGAGTTTGCGATTTTTAGCAACCTGACGATTAGAAATCTCTGGAGAGATACATCATCTAATACAAGGACATTCTCCCTACTAAAAAAAGCTTGCCGAAAAGGCAAGCTTCTATATTCGCACTCCGCTAAGGAGCAGTCGGGGGTGTAGGTCTCCACGAGCCGACGGGCTTTTTCGGGATTTAATGGGAGGCGGGTGAGGGGGATTTTGCCCAAGCGGCCTAGAGCGCTGCCGCCCCCTCGGGCCTCCCCTTTGAACGGAGCAGTCATGTAAATGACTGAGAAAATATAGATGATGCAGTCAATCTCGGATTAACAAGAAAAAGAACGTAATCTTTTTACAATTAATGTTCCTATTCGTCACATTTATTGTAAAAAATTACATAAGGTTTTTCATAAATTTCTGCTGCGGTGCTTTGCACCTTGAGAAATTTTGAAAATCGTAAAAACTTTGCTTACAAAGTTTTTACTACCATTAATCTCGGATTGAAGAAAAAAAGATGTTAATCCTGGATTAATAGACTCACCTAGTGAAAATATTCTTCGGACCTCCCCCTTTTTACGAAGATTCAATTAATACTTTAAAACATAAATAACAATTAATAATAATTATAGTTAAGTTATCACGGATAACAAAAAAATATTATATTAATCCTTTTTTGTCTTTCTTTATTAATCTCAATTTCTTTTTGTCTTCTTCTAGCCTGGCTAGGATTTTTTCTAAATTTCTTAGGCTTTTTGCTACGTCAAATTCTCTTAGTCTCATCCTGCTTTTTAGGGTGATGTCGTCTAGGAGGCCTCTTACCTTGCCGGCTTCTGCCATTTTTGCTGGTAGTCTTAGGCTATTTGCTAGATTTTGGTCGTAGATTAGGAGGTCCGCTTCTAGGTCTAGCATGGCTTGTTGGACCTTATTTATGGTGGCGTTTAGCTTGTTGGTTCTCTTTTTTCTGATGAAATCGCCCAAGATATTGCCACGTAGGTAGGTGGCTGTGGTGTAAGAATATTGGTTTTCCATGTTTTTCATGGCAAGTTTGACCATGGCCCTTACCTGTCTGACCTTTCTAATCATCTTGTCGGTTTTAACTATTTTTAAATCTATATCCATAACTTTGTTTTCCATTTTTTCCTCCATGAGCTTAGTCCTTATTATTATATACCCATTTTTCAAAATTGACCTTCATTTTATGATTAGTATAGTTTATATATAAATATAGAAATGAGGATAATATGGCAGAAATACTATTTTATAATACACATCTTGCAAAAGATTATGACAAATTTAAGGAAATTTGCAAGAACCATGACGTAAAAATTATCGAAGTTGGCGAAGACCACGTTGACCACTATGTGGGATATTTGCTAGGTCTAGAAGGCTTTACTGACGAAAAGAAAACTGAAATAGATAAAAATATGAATATAGACTTTGACTTTATTTTATTTTCTAATTTTGATAATGAAAAGATGTTCAGCGTTATGGATGATCTTAGGGAAGCTGGGGCCAATGTCCAACACAAGGCTGGAACTACCCAAAATAACGTGACTTGGTCCCTAAGGGAACTTCTAATCGAAAATGACCAAGAAGCGAGAACTATGGGCCTAATCCACAAGATAAATGCCCAACTAGAAAAGGCCTCAGACCTAAAGGAAAAATACGGAGAAGACTCATCTACCAAGGCTTTGATAGAAGAAATCAAGGGCTTTTTCCAAGATTCATCAATTTTTACCATAGACAAGGCCAAGGCCTACTACCTAAAACTCATGGACGAAAACCTTAGAGTAGAAAAGGAAAACCAATAATACAAAAAAGAGCAATTCCTCGAGGAAAAGCTCTTTTTTTGCTTTTTTCTTTTACTTTATTAGGTCTTCGTATTCTTCTACACCCTTCCTAATCCTTAGAGGGTCTTTGAAGAAGTCTTCTTCAAGGCCAACTAGGACTGGAGCAAGCCTCCACAAGGCGTAGAGGTTTGGAAGCGCCATTAAGCCGTTAAGAATATTTGAAACTGTCCAGGCAAGACCCAAGTCCATATTTGCGCCTATAAAAACGAAAATTACATAAAGGATCCTGTAATATTTCTTAATCCCATCTCCTAAAATATATGAACTAGCAAGTTCGCCATAATAGGCCCAACCGAGAATGGTTGAAAAGGCGAAAAGGCTAATACCAAGCGACAAGATTAGGCCGCCAAGAGATGAGGTAGAAGCAAAGGCAGATGCCACTAGGGTTCTTGCGTCAACTCCAACTGACCTATCGACACCTGTTGTCAAAATCACAAGGGCAGTCAAGCTACAGATAACCATAGTATCGACAAAAACTTCTGCCATTCCCCAAAGACCTTGGCGAACAGGGTGGTCGGTCGATGCTGATGCGTGGGCCATAGGTGATGAACCAAGACCAGCCTCATTAGTGAAAACACCCCTAGCCACACCGGCAGAAATAACTGACCTAATTGAAAGACCAGCCACGCCACCAGCCACACTCCTAGGAGCAAAGGCGCCAACAAAGATAGACTCAATTGCTGGAAGGAGGTGGGCACGATTTATGAAAATAATCCAAACTGAACCTAAAATATAAAATAAAGACATAAAAGGCACGAGTTTTTCAGTCACCTTAGAAATTTTGGCAAGGCCACCAACAATTACAAAACCTGCAAAGATACTCAAAACAAGCCCTGTTACTAGGGTACTAATCCCGAAATTATCCCTCAAAACACCAGCAATGGCATTTGACTGGGTGGAATTGCCTATACCAAAAACAGCTATAGCTGCAAAAAGGGCAAAAGTCTTGGCGAGCTTCTTATTCTTGAGACCTTTCTCTATGTAATACATAGGCCCACCAACAAAAGCCCCAGCCTTTTTTTCCCTATAGGCAAGAGCGAGTGTTACCTCAGCGAACTTGGTAGCCATACCAAAGATAGCAGCCACCCACATCCAAAAAATAGCACCCGGGCCGCCCATGATAATAGCAAGGGAAACACCGACAATATTACCCGTACCAACTGTAGCAGCAAGGGCAGTCGCAAGGGCAGAAAATGGTGAAATATCACCGTCAGCCTCATCATTATCCTCAAACATCCTGCCTAGGGTATGCTTTAAAGCAAAACCCAACTTCCTAAACTGGACACCCTTAAGCCTCAAACTAATATATATACCGGTACCCATGATACCTAAAATAAGGGGCAGACCCCACAAAAAGTCGTTAAAACTCTCAATAATCTCTCTCATAATGTCATCCTTAAAAATATTATTTTATTATTTTATTCTAATAATTATGAATTACAACATAGAAATAAAATTTTTTTAACAAAAAAACGACTCCGAAGAGTCGTCCCCAAAAATTTTTCATTCAAAAATCTCAAGACCGTTATCAATCAGCCTCTCGATTGCATAGCCCACACCTGATTGGCGGTTAGACTTGGTTATAAACTTCGCATGAGCCTTAAGCTCTGGCACGGAATTTGCCATAGCTACAGGAAAACCAGTCTGTTCAAGCATCGGAATGTCGTTTTTTTCGTTGCCAATAGACATAATTTCATCAGCACTAATCCCTAGCCTAGCAGCCATCTGCCTAACAGCATGGCCCTTGTTTGCAGTCTTATTCATAACCTCAATCAAAAAAGGGGCAGTCTGAACAGCGTAATAATTTTCTGAAACTTCCTTAGGCATATTCGCCAAAACCTTCTTGATACTTGCCTTAGAACCCAAAATCAAAAACCTGCCAAAACGCATATCCTCTGGGAAATCTTCGTAATTAACGGGAGTAAGAGTTAGGCTATTAATAACGGCATCCATCTGAGTATAGATACTAGGATTTTTGTGCCTGGTATAAAAACCAACATCATCCATAGCAGAAACCTCTACATCAAAACCAGCCATCAACTCATCAAGTCTAACCAAATCAGAAACAGTCTGGAAAGAACCGGCAATAGGCTTCTTAGTCGCATTATCCACAATATAAGACCCGTTTTGGCAAACAGAAAAATGCCCCTCCTTCATAAGCCCAAGCCTTTTTATGTACTTCTCCATAGAATGAAAAGGCCTACCAGAAGCAAGCGCAATATGAACCCCAAGATCCCTAGCCCTGTCAATTTCTTTGATATTTTTTTGTGTTAATCTCTTAAGTGGAGTAACCAAGGTACCATCCACATCAATTGTAATTAATTTAATCATAAAGATATTATACTATTTTTTTCTCTTTCGTCCGAGACGAAACAATCTTTTTTTCACTAGGTGAGTCTATTAATCCAGGATTAACACCTTTTTTTCTTAATCCGATATTAAACATATCAAAAATTATATCTAGGTCATTTACATGACCCCTCCGTTCAAAGGGGGAAACCCTAGGGAACGTTTCGCACGTTCCCTCATCTGTTTCCCCCTTACACCCCCGGCAAGCCCGTCGGCTCGTGGAGACTTACACCCTCCGGGCGACCCCTCTCGGGGGATAATGTGTTTGCCTTCGGCAAACTTGTTGGTATGTAGGTTCCCTTGTTTAAGTTGGACTAGCTTCTAACTTTTTTGAAATTAAGTCGGCTAAAAATCTCAATCTCGTCTGACTTTTACTTTTTATTTTAATCTTGGTTCACAGTAGCAACAATAACTTAACTAGCAGGTGGCTGTCAGTGAGATTTTCTTAACGCCTCCCTCATTTACAAAAATACTTGGTCTTGAGTTTTTTATCTTCTTCGTTTGGAAGAAAAACTCATATAGCATTGTTTGGCGAAGCCAAACGAGCTTAGTAAGCCTAAAACTTCGAGATAAAATCTCTTTTTTACCGGACAAAGATTTTTAATCGAGGGTTGCGTAAAGAAAACTGATTGTTTGAGCGTTAGCGAGTTATCAGTTTTTAGCAACCCGTAGATTAAAGAATCTCTGGGGAGAACAGTTTTCTTAAACAAGGTCATTTACTCTACACAAAGAAGCTTGCGAAAGCAAGCTACCTTATTCGCACTCCGCTAAGGAGTCGCTCGGGGGTGTAACGGTGAGGGGGTGCAAGGGGGAGCCCGATGAGGGACCCTGCGGAAGGTCCCTTGGGGCTCCCCCTTTTTACGGAGGGGTCATGTTAATGACCTAGATAATCTAATTTACAAAATTACGAAGATTCAATAGTAAATAAAATTATCACATATAAAATAGATAACTTATCTCGGATAAGAAGAAAATAGATAACTTATCTCGGATAAGAAGAAAAAAGATAAATTATCTCGGATAATAGTCCCAAATTCGGTATAATATTAAATATAATTGAAAAATTAAGTTCTATATAATATGGGAGGTAAAAAAATGATTATTGGAATACCTAAAGAATTAAAAGACCAAGAGTCAAGAGTTGCTGCGGTGCCTGGTGCTGTGGCTGATCTTGTTAAAAATGGGATTGAGGTCCTTGTTGAAGCTGGAGCTGGACTTGGTTCTGGCATTACAGATGATGATTACGCAGAAGCAGGGGCTAAGATTCTTGATACTGCTGCCGATGTTTGGCAAAAATCTGACATCATTTATAAGGTCAAAGAGCCTCTCAAAGAGGAATACAAATACCTTAGGGAAGGCCTAATCATTTACGCCTACCTCCACCTAGCTGGCAACGAGGAACTCCTTGACGAGCTAATCAAAAACAAGGTAACAGCCATAGGTTTTGAGACAGTTATCAAAGACAAAAAGCTTCCCCTACTCCGTCCAATGTCTGAAATTGCAGGCAGGATGGCAGTCCAAGAAGGCGCTAGATACCTAACCAAACCAGAAGGAGGCAGGGGCATCCTCCTCCAAGGCGTGCCAGGAGTTAGGCCAGCCAACGTAGTCATAGTCGGTGCAGGAACAGTAGGCACAGCTGCCACCCGAATCGCAGTCGGCATGGGAGCAAGGGTTACAGTCCTAGATGTAAACATCGACTCACTCACCAAACTCCACAACATCTTCCCAGACAAAATCGAAACCCTCTACTCAAACCCACTCAACATTGACGAAGCAGTAAGTGGGGCAGACCTCGTCATCTCCACAGTCCTCATCCCAGGTAGACGTGCTCCACAACTAATAAAGGTAGACACAGTCAAGAAAATGAAAGAAGGGTCAGTAGTAGTAGACGTAGCCATCGACCAAGGTGGTTCAACAGACATCACAAAAGACCACGCTACCAGCCACACCCACCCAGTATTCAAAGAATACGGTGTAACCTTCTACGCAGTAGGCAACATCCCAGGCGCAGTCGCTATGACATCAACCTACGCCCTCTCAAACGCCACAACCATCTACGCCAAGGCCCTCGGCAAATATGGCCTTAAAGAAGCTATAGAAAAATACCCAGAACTAGCCACAGGCGTCAACACCCACAAGGGCCAAGTCACCATAGCATCAGTAGCCAAAGACACCAACCGTGAATACAAACAACTAGAAATCTAAAACAACCCCCAGCCCTAAAAGGCTGGGGAATTTTTTTGTAAATTGGACATCATTTTAAGATTAACTAGACACCTAAACCGTAATTGTTTAATGAAGATGGCAAGAGATCTCTCAACTCGCTTTGCTCGCTCGAGACGAGGGGAGGACGGTAGTCCTGACTATATTTCAAAGTTTAAGATTAATTTTAAATAACAATTATATAAATCATCCAAGATAAACTCAAACCCCACACCCTCGTTTCGACCGTAGCCGAGAAACCTCTGGACCAATTCGGGACTGGCTCTGGTTGTGACTTGGGATTTTTTTGTAAATTGGACATGATTCTAAGATTAACTAGACACCCAAACCGTAATTATTTAATGAAGATGGCAAGAGATCTCTCAACTCGCTTTGCTCGCTCGAGACGAGGGGAGGACGGTAGTCCTGACTATATTTCAAAGTTTAAGATTAATTTTAAATAACAATTATATAAATCATCCAAGATAAACTCAAACCCCACACCCTCGTTTCGACCGTAGCCGAGAAACCTCTGGACCAATTCGGGATTGGCTCTGGTAAGGACTTGGGATTTGCTTGAAAAATGCTTTTTGCTTTCCAGACTGACATGACACCCAAATCATAAGGACTAGACAAAGAATGCGAGAGACTTCTCCATGCGTTCGCTAAGGCTCATTTAGTCAAGGGCGGAGACCTAAAAACATCCTAAAAGCCTTTTAGGCGAAAAAACAAAAACTCCTTGCCAAAAAATAAATTTCACTGTACAATAAAAGTACATTTAAAGTCTAAAAAGACTTTGGAAGGAGTTTATATGTATCATGAAATAATTGCCATCTTGCCAGAACAAGTAAAAGGCAGGGGGATATATTCCCGTATATATAGAGAAGATAAAACCATCCTAGACCAAAGAAACCCAGCCCTCTACCTCAAAAACCTCTACGAAGCCAAGGGCAAAAACAAAAGGCAAATGGACAAAAAAATCAAAGAAAACTACCAAGTTTTAAGAAACATTCCCTACGCCATCGACAGCAACCACGTCTTCTTTGGCTTCAAACTCAGAGCCACAGACATAGCAGAAAACAACCGTGCCTTCATCAATGTCAAATTCATCAAAGAAATCAAAGGCACCATTATAGTCCTAGACTCAGGCGAAGAAATAGCCACCCTCAACAAAAACAAGTCCCTCATCCAAAATAGGACCCTAGCCAAGGCACTCCTAATGGAAGAAATCTTGATCAAAACCCTAGAAAGGGAAAAAACCCTCCGCTACATGACAGGCTATCTCACCAAGTAGCTACAAAATTTCTACACAATCTATTGACACCTGGCCCAAAAGTGTTATAATAAAATCACTAGATAAAACTAGTCTTGATATATACAGGTAAATGAGTATGATATCATGAAAGTTATTAGATTATGATTTTTAAAATCATTATCAACACATAGATGCCAAGGGAAAGCAAAAATCAACCTATCGAATGGCTGGACCTAAATGAGGGATAGTCGCTGGCTTGAAATGGGTTTTAAAAACAAAGCCCATCCCAAAAGCCAAATAACCTAAATTTATAAATATTTCTATAAATTTTATATATATTTATAAATTCCTCAAATGTGTTGACAATATGAAGATAAGATTGTAAGATAATAATTGTAAAGTGAGTACACAAAGTACAATACAAAATCGAAATAATTCAAAGGAGAATTAAAATTATGAAAATGAATAAATTAGCAGCAGGTGCTTTAGCACTAGCTCTAGGTCTTGGTGCAGTAGCTCCAGCAGTTGCAGCAGAATCAAGATACTCAGGACAAGCTCTTTCTTTAGAAAGATATGACGAAAGATTAGACGTAGCTAACGCTAAATACAAAGCTTTCTTAGCAGCAGAATTAAAACTTGAAAATGCTAAAAAAGAATTAGACGCAGCAGAAGCAGCAAGAAAAGCAGCAGCAGATGCTTACTTTGCATACTTCCCAGAAGCAAAACTTTCATACAACGAAGCTGGTACTCTTGAATCATTAAAGAGAATTGAAAGAAGACCAGTTGAAGAAGCAGCAGGCGCTCTAAACCTAGTATCTGTAACTAAATTTAGTGCAGCAAAAGATATTGAAAATTATCAAGATCTTGGATTCAAACCAGAAAAAATAAGATCAATTGTCGAAAATTATGCTGTTAAAAAAGCTGGTTACACAAATGAACAATTCAACACAGCTATAAACAGATACGTAAATGCTATAGTTGAATACAGATTAAAATTAAAAGCTTACGGCGACAAGACTCAAGCTTATGAAAACCTAAAAGCAGCTGAGCTTACAAAGACAGCTAAAGATACAGCTTACAGAACAGCTAAAAAAGCATATGATGATGCTAAAAAAGAATATGAAGATGCAGTAAAAGACCTTGAAGGTTGGGCTAGAATCTACGGATACGCAGTTCAAACAGGTGCTAACGGCGTTCAAATCGTTAAACCAGAAGACGCTAGAGTTAAAAAAGCTCAAAAAGAATTTAACCTAAGCCAATTAGCAGCAGCTAGAGAAAAAGCTCTTACAACAATCGAAGCAGTTAACCTATTAAAGAAACTTGCTCCAAAGAAAATTGCTGGCAAAGAAGCTGCAATCAACAAACTTGTTTCTGAATGTGAAGCATTAGTTAAACTTGCTGACAAATATCTTGCTAAAAAATCAGCTTTCGTAGCTACAGCTTACGCTGATGAAGAAAAAGAACTATCTGCAGAAGAAGTTACAAAACAATTAAACGAAAAATCTGACAAACTTCAAGATATGATCAGCGATGACAAGAAAGAAGAAGCTCCAGCTAAAGAAGAAAAAGAAGAAGCTCCAGAAAAAGAAGAAAAAGAAGAAGCTCCAGCTAAAGAAAAAGAAAACAAACCAGCTAGAGAAGCAGGCGCTAACGCTAGAACTGGTATTGCTGGAATCGCAGGCGTTGCAGGCATCCTAGCAGCAGCTTCAGTTGCATACGCAGCAAGCAAAAGAGACTAATTAATTTAGAATCTCAAGAATAGACCTAAAAAGAGTGCACTCTTGGGTCTGTCCTTACAAATAAATACCCGGGTACTCACTTGAATAAAAACCTTCCTTTTTAAAAAAGGGAGGTTTTTAATATTCCACCAAAACCTATCCTTTATTTAATTATATTATTTTTTATTATAAATGTTCTAGGTCATTAACATGACCCCTCCGTTCAAAGGGGAGGCCCAAGGGACCTTTTCACTAGGTGAGTCTATTTATCCATGATAATCTATTCTTATAGATATGATTTTAAATTATCTTGATATTAAATATTATAAATTTATTTACAGTTGAATCTTCGTTCTAAGGGGGAAACCCTAGGGAACGTTTCGCACGTTCCCTCATCTGTTTCCCCCTTACACCCCCGGCAAGCCCGTCGGCTCGTGGAGACTTACACCCTCCGGGCGACCCCTCTCGGGGGATAATGTGTTTGCCTTCGGCAAACT
>NZ_CAUPFR010000031.1:0-16204 GCF_963510575.1 uncultured Anaerococcus sp.
GGTCTGTTGGTTTTGACGCATAAGCCATTTTTGGGTCAAGACCAACTCTTTCTAACATTTTCATTGTATTTTCCTGGGCCTTTTTAAGGTCAAGACCTAGTAAGTTTTTTTGGGCCATGTCTATGGTTGCACCGATGGTTAATTTTGGGTCAAAGGAGTTGGTAGAATCTTGGTAAATCATTTGTATATCCTTGTAGAGTTTCTTTCTAGTTATGGTATTTTTTGGATAAAATGATTGGCCAAAAATATTAATATTTCCCTTATAAGGACTTTCTATCCCTGTTAGGACCTTGGCAATGGTAGATTTACCTGAGCCGGATTCGCCCAAAAGCCCTAGGATTTGCTTTTCTTCGATGGAAAAATTTATATCTTTTAAAACTTCTTTCTTACCATATTTCTGGTAAATATTTTCGAATTTAATTATTTCATTCATAGACAATCCTTAGGTGGGCAACATAGTGGTCTTTGGTCGGTTTTTGTAGGTAGGTTTCTACATCCTTGTAGTCAAAGTCCTTGTAAGATACCTTGGAAACCAGGTTTTTGCCAAGCCTTGGCACAGCCCTGATTAGGGATTTGGTAAAAGGATGGATAGGATTATTCATTATAGTATCCTTGTCGGCTGACTCTATTAGGTGGCCGTGGAAGAGAACCATAACCCTATCGGCAATCTTATCTATAACTGCCATATCGTGGGTAACCACAAGGGTGGATATGCCTTCGTTTTTTAGTTTGACCATTTCCTCGAGAACGTGTTTTTTTGAATGGGTATCAAGGGCAGATGTTGGTTCGTCTGCAATGATAAAACCAGGTTTTAGAAAGCAAGCAAGCCCTATGGAAATCCTCTGGAGCATACCACCACTCATTTGGTAGGGATAGGAATTTAGGACTTCGTCAACATCCTTGAAGGCAAGAGGGTCTAAAACTTCCTTGGCCCTCTTATAAATTTCTTCCCTTGTCATTGAAGTCTTGCTCTTGGCTTCAAAGTAGAAATGTTTTTTTATCTTGCTAGTTTGGTTGAAGGATGAGTAGGGATTTTGAAAAATAATCCCGTAGTCTTTTGAGTTTTTAATCTCACCCCTAATATTAAAGTCAGGCTCCCTATGCCCCCAAATGGCCTTTAGAAGGCTTGACTTACCTGAGCCTGATTCTCCAACCAGGCCCAGGATTTCGCCTTCTTTAAGGGAAAAGGAGAGGTCGTGGACAACTTCCTTGTCTCCGTAGGCTACACATAGGTTATTTACTTCGAGCAATTTCATTTTTCTATATCAGTATCTACGTTTATGATTCTGTATTCAAATGGGCTTACTTCAAAGTTTTTAACATAGGATTGGGCAGCTATATCTACCTTTACATTTCCTATAAAGTAGTGCATCCTGTCAGCTAGGGCTGTTTTTAGGATTTCTTTTGAAAGTTCATTTCTCTTATTTTCATCAAATTCGGTCTTCATTTGTTTTAGAAGCTCATCTACTTTTTCATTCTTGTAACCATTGTAGTTTGCAGGACCTTCGCTTCCAAATACAGAATTTAGGTATTCATATGGGTCACCAACTCTTAGGGTAACAACACCGTACATACCAAGATCATAGTCGCCACTGTTTACATATTTAGAGTTTTCATCTTGAACTGCGTTAATCTTCCAGCCAGCTTTAGTAAATTGTGATTGGAGTTGGGTAGCAATCTTTGGAATATTTAGTCTTTCGTAGAACTTCATTGTGTAAGATTTTTCTGAATCTGGTTTAGTTTTTCCTAACAATTCTTTAGATTTTTCTAAGTCGAAAGTATCTACATCTTCTTTTTGTAAAGCAAATGGAAGACTTGGAGCAAATGGGCTGTAAACAACGTCTATACCGTCTTTTAGGAGGTCTTTGGCGATTTCTTCCCTATCGATTGCCTTAAAGAGACCTTCCCTAACTTCTGGATTTGAAACTGCACTACCTTTTACATACATCATGTAAACCCTAGAGCTTGGTGTTCTAGATACTGTGTATTCTGGGTTATCTTGGAGCTTGTCAGCTGTTTCTGTATCTACTTGGGCAATGTCGATTTCCTTTGATTCTAGGGCAAGGCCAAGGGTTGTTGATTCGCTAACAAGTTTGTTTACAATTTTATCTAGTTTTGGAGTTCCATTCCAGTAATTTTCGTTTTTAACAAGGGTGATTTCGTTTTCTGGTTTAAATTCAGAAATTTGGTAAGGACCAGTACAAATTGGGCTGGCATCAAAGTCCTTTGTATCATCGACATCACAGATTATAAAGTGTGGGTCAACCAAGGAGTTTAGGGCCTTGCCATTTGCTTCCTTTGTCTTCATGGTAATCTTATTGCCATCAGCAGTAAATTCTGCATCCTTTAAGCTGGCAGCTTCAGGATTTTCTGCAATAGTTCTTTGTAGACTCTTAATTACAGCTTCACCTGTAACTTCCTTGCCGTTTGAGAATTTAAGACCATCTTTTAGGGTAAATTCCCAAGTGGTTGGGTCGACATTTTTGAAATCTTCTACGAGTTTACCCCTTAGGCTGTAATCATCTGCTAGATCAAAAAGTGTTTCACCAACTCCTAGTTTTACAAGTTCCCAACCGTTCCAATCCTTGTGAGGATCACAAGATGCGTAAACATATGAAGAACCGATTGTAAGGACTTTTTCTTCGCTAGAATTTTTCTTAGCTGTTTCTGTAACTTCTGTACTTTCCTTGGCATCCTTTTTGTCCTCTGCTGGCTTATTTGAAGAGCAAGCTGAGAGTAAAATTCCAAGAGCCAAGAGTGATGTTAGACCAAATTTTTTTAAAATTTTCATTTCTTCCTCCTATTATTTTGAAAATTCTTTTTTGTATTTATCGCCCAAAAAATTGAAAAATGCAGAACAGAAAACAAGAAACAAGCTTGGAAACAAAACTGTCCAAGGGGCGGTTTGGATGTATCTTACATTTTCTGAAATCATTGATCCCCATTCTGCTTGGGGAAGGGCAGAGCCCAGGCCTAAAAATGATAGGCCAGCAAGGGATACCATCATGGTCGCTATTTGTAGGGACATGGTTACGATCAAAACATCCATCATATTTGGCAAGATATGGAAAAATATGATTCTCAAATCAGATTCACCAGAAATTTTGGATGCAATAACGTAAAGTTTTTCCTTATTAACCATGACGAAAGACCTTACTATACGTGCGTAGTTGGTCCAACCCAGACAGAGGAGGGCCAAGGACGCATTTTTTATTCCACCTCCCATGGCGCCTGCTATGAAAATGGCAAGCAAGAGGGAGGGAAATGCCATAAAAATATCTGTAATTCTCATAAGAACTACGTCTAAAAAGCCACCATAGTAGCCGGCAAAAAGTCCCAGGCTAGTGCCTATCAGACTTGAAAGGGCAACTAGGATAATAGCTGGTAAAAGGCTTGTCTTAAAGCCAACGAGGACCCTAGATAAGACGCACCTGCCATAGGTATCTGTGCCAAAAGGATATTCTCTACTCGGTGGGCTAAGGGAAATTTTTGGCATAGTTTCGTTTGGCAAATTTGGCGCAAGCCTATCTGCAAACAAGGCAATTACTACTAATAATATTATCGAAAATCCCAAAACATAGAGGGTTTTAGATTTTTTTCTCACCTTGATGGTGGATTTTTTTACGACTAAATTTTCTAATTTCATCCTAAATCTACCCTCCTGTCTACAAGCTTATACAAGATATCTGCCAACATATTCAACAAAAAGTAGATAAAGGCACTCAAAAATACAAAGGCTTGGATGGTTGGGTAATCTCTAAAGAGGATAGAATCCATAATCAAAGAGCCTAGACCCGGCCAAACAAAGAGGTGTTCAACAATAGTGACCCCTCCACAAAGGTAGGCAAAGGACATGGCCATGAGATTTAAAACTAGTCCTGCACAATTTTTAAAAACGCTATTAAAAATAATAAATTTTTTCTTAAAGCCCCTAGCTTCGAAGGCTGTAACGTATTGGCTTTTGTATTCCTCAACCATGGCAGAACGGATTTGTCTAGTGTACTTACCAATCATCGGTAGAGCAAGGCAGAGGGCTGGCAAAATCCAACCATTATCGTGGCCTCTAGAAATAACAGGCAACCACTTAAGCTTAACTGCAAAAAGGATTAAAAGCACAACCCCATAGACAAAAGTAGGGATAGAAGCCAGGATGAAGCTAGCAAAATCTATGGCCTTATCTATGAATGAATCCTTAAAGTATATACAGATGAGCGCCGCCGTTATGGCAAAGATAAAGGTAAATAAAAAGGCTGGTACAGCAAGGTATAGACTTGCTGGCAAGGCGTTTTTAATCTTATCGAAAACTGGCCTGTCATCCATATAGGAAGTACCCATATCACCAGATATAAACTTGACTAACCAATTTTTGTATTGGACTATAACTGGCTTATTTAAGCCCTTTTCCTCCCTAGCCTTTGCCAAAACTTCCTCACTGGGAACTGGCTTGTGTCTAGCTATGTAATACATCTCAACCGGGTCGCCTTCTGCCAAAAAACTCGCCATAAAGGCAAGAAATGAAATCACAAAGAGGACAAAAACAGCCTGACTAATTTTTTTGATAAAATACAATCAATCAACTCCTTTCGTACACACAATTATGAAGGAAGGTGAAGACCTGTAGGCTATTTGAAAGGCCTCGTCATAGACAAGGGGGTCTATATTTTCCTTAATTTCAATCTTGGCAAAGCCTATCTTATCGAGAAGGGCTAGGTCAAAATCTGGCCTTTTTACATAGGTCATAGGCAAATCCTTGGCAAGACTTTCGCAAAGGTCAGCCTCATCAAAAGAAACCCTCATATCGTAACCTGCATCTATGCCCGCCAATAAATTTTTCTCAGCAAGTTTGGAATAATTTTCACACCAAACATAGGAATACCAAGCCGCATCAACAATTATTAGCTTGCCAGATTTTTTGAGGTAGGACTTCCAAAGCGTATAGGTTTTAGAAGGCAAGGACAACATCCATGTGAGGTTTCGAGACAAAATGTAATCGAAAGACTCTTTTTCAAAAAAATCCCCCTCACAATCGCCTTCCACAAAGTCAAGTTGACCTTGGAAAGCTTTTAAATTTTTCTTTGCCATCTCAAGCATTTTCGATGACTTATCAAAGGCTGTCACAAAAGCTTTCTTTTCTGCCATGATTAGGGAAAACAAACCGGGTCCACAACCTAAGTCCAAGACCTTTTTGTCAGTCAAATCCTCTGGCAGGTAGGAGCCTAAAAGCTTTGCCCAATCCTCTTTGTGGCCATGATCGATTTCCTCAAGCACGCCATCATCATAAGTTTTGGCCCTGTTTTGCCAATACTTATCCAAATCATTTTTCATAATTCCTCCATAAAAAAAGGAGTCTCATTTTCTCGTACGAAAACAAGACACCCTTCATGAATGTCGATAAATCAAAGATAAGTGGCTAGGTCTACCTTCTTGGTAAGTCCTTCATGGATTTAAACCCTAAGCCTTTTATCTATATAAATATTACTAAAAATAGGAAAAATGTCAAATGGTTTTCCAAGTGATAATATAGTGAAATTTTTTTTGTCAGGAAAAGCTATTTTAGTAGAGAAAACATCTTGTGATTTAATACTAGGCTGGTATTATTTTATTAGAATAAATCACACGACTTTGTCAAAGGAATCAGCAATTAGTAGGAGTTAGAAAATGAGCAGGATTATAAAGAGAGCTATTGGAATTAACATAGTGGTAATTTTTGTTACAGCTATAACTTTTTTTGAAGATTTACAAATGAATAGTCCCCACCAGAAAGAAGCCTTATTAATTATTTTCTTAGGAGAGCTTACTTATTGGCTAACTATTATAGTAGGATTGCATATTATTAAAAGGAAAAATAAAAATACTAGAACTTAGTGAATATGAGCCTTATATACTATAAGACTTATATTTATTTATTAAAGACAAGCGATTGGGCTTGTTTTTTTTATATCAAAGTGACCCAAATCACAGACAAGAAAGTTTTTTCACTATAAAATAGGGGCAGATAAGAAAAAAACTTCGGTTTTTTATAATATATATATTAGGAGGCAAAAATGGACGTAAAAGCATATGATGGATTTAAGGGCGAACTTTGGAAAGATGAAATCAATGTTCGTGACTTTATCCAAGAGAATTATACCCCATATGAAGGTGGAGATGATTTTTTAGCTGGTAAGAGCGAAAAGACTACAAAATTATTTGCTGTTGTAGAGGATTTGATTAATAAAGAAATCAGAGAATCTTACAGGAATGCAGATACAAGTAGATTTTCTTCTATAGATGGTTTTGATGCCGGCTATATTGACAAGGAAAACGAGGTCATAGTTGGTCTTCAAACTGATGAAGTTTTGAAAAGAATAGTTAACCCTTACGGTGGTTATAGGATGGTTGAGCAATCTCTTGAGGCTTATGGCCAAGAGATGGATCCTGTTCAAGCAAAATATTTCAAAGAATTTAGAAAGACTCATAACGAGGGTGTTTTTGATGCCTATACCAAGGATATGAGAACAGCCAGACACGTTGGTCTTTTAACAGGTTTACCAGATGCCTATGGCCGTGGTAGGATAATCGGCGATTATAGAAGAGTTGCCCTTTATGGTATCGACAGACTAGTTGAAGAAAAGAAAAAAGACCTAGATAAGATAGAAATTGACGAAAATAACCTAGAAGCAACTATCAGACTAAGGGAAGAAGTTAGCGAGCAAATCAGAGCTCTTGGCAAGATTAAAAATATGGCAGCTAAGTATGGTATAGATATTTCTAAACCTGCTACAAATGCGAGAGAAGCAGCCCAATTTTTATACCTTGGCTATCTTGCAGCTGTTAAGGAAAACAACGGTGCAGCCATGTCAATTGGTAGAAATGCAGGCTTCTTAGATATTTATATCAAGAGAGATATGGATAGGGGCATCCTTGATGAAGTTGGCGCTCAAGAAATAATTGACCAACTTGTTATCAAATTAAGACTTGTTCGCCACCTAAGAACTCCAGACTATGATGAAGTTTTCGGTGGAGATCCAACTTGGGTTACAGAATCAATCGGTGGTATGGGTCTAGATGGTAGGACTCTTGTAACAAAGACAGCCTTTAGATACCTAAATACCCTTATTAACCTAGGATCAGCTCCAGAACCAAACATGACAATCCTTTGGGCTGAAAAACTTCCTGAAGGTTGGAAGAAGTTCTGTTCTAAGGTTTCTATCATGACAGATTCTATCCAATACGAAAATGATGACCTAATGAGAAATATGTACGGCGATGACTATGCTATAGCTTGTTGTGTATCTGCTATGGAAGTTGGCAAGGAAATGCAATTCTTTGGTGCTCGTGCCAACCTTGCAAAATCACTCCTTTATGCAATAAATGGTGGAGTTGATGAAAAGAAGAAAAACAAGGATGGTAGCATAATTAGGTTATTTAATGATGTTGAGCCAATCACAACAGAATACCTTGACTATGACAAAGTTCTTGCAAATTATAAAAAAGTCTTATCTGAACTAGCAGGCCTATATGTGAAGACCCTCGATGTTATCCATTTCATGCACGATAAATATGCTTATGAAGCAGGTCAAATGGCCCTTCATGACACCTATGTAAAGAGAAATCTAGCAACAGGTGTGGCAGGTCTTTCAATCGCAGCTGACTCACTTTCTGCAATCAAATATGCAAAAGTAAAACCAGTTAGGGATGAAAATGGCATAGCAATCGACTTTGAAACAGAGGGTGACTTCCCTAAATATGGTAACGATGATGACAGGGTAGACCAAATCGCTGTTGACATCCTAACCTATTTCTCAAATGAACTTAAGAAACACGCTACCTATAAAAATGCAAAATTAACCCTATCTGCCCTTACAATTACATCAAATGTAATGTATGGTAAAAAGACAGGTACAACACCAGACGGCAGAAAGGCAGGCGAACCATTTGCTCCAGGTGCAAACCCAATGCACGGAAGGGACGAATCAGGTGCTCTTGCCAGCCTAAACTCTGTAGCTAAACTTCCTTATGAATGTGTATGCGAAGACGGTATTTCAAACACCTTCTCAATAGTACCTGACGCTTTAGGCAAAGAAGATGAAGTGAGAATAGATAACCTTGTAAACATCATGGACGGATATTTTGGCCAAGATGCCTTCCACCTAAATGTAAACGTCCTTCAAAGGGAAAAACTCCTAGATGCTTACCACAACCCAGACAAGTATCCAAACCTCACTATCAGAGTTTCTGGCTATGCTGTTCACTTCAACAGACTTACAGATGAACAAAAGAGAGAAGTTCTAGAAAGAACCTTCCACAACCACCAATAAGATAAGGAGGCCTTATGGCAAAATTACATTCAATTGAAACAATGGGCCTGGTAGACGGACCAGGGATAAGGACAGTGTTCTTCCTTTCTGGTTGCCCACTAAGATGTGTATTTTGCCACAATCCCGACACTCAATCCCTAGACTACGGTAGGGATGTGACGGTAGATGAGATTGTAAAAAGGGCCCTAAGAATGAAACCCTACTTCAAAAACGGAGGTGGAGTCACCCTTTCGGGTGGCGAGCCTCTGGCAAGTGGGGCTTTTGTGCTTGAAACTATAAGAGCCCTCCACAAGGAAGCCATGTGGCAGTGGATACTTCAGGTGTGGGTGATGAAAAATATTACGATGATATAGCCAGGGAAGCCGACCTAATCCTTCTTGATATCAAACATTATGATCCCTACTTCTTTTATGAAATAACAAAAAATTACCAAGACAAACTCATAAAATTTATGGAATCAATCAAAAAAACTGATACCAGGGTCTGGATTAGGCATGTAATGATGCCCTTTGTCACAGATACCAAGGAGGATATGGATGGGCTTGTTGACTTTATTAGGACAATAAAGGCAAATATTGACAAGATAGAAATCCTTCCCTACCTCAAGTTGGGAGTGTGCAAATATGCAGATTTGGGCAAGCCATATAGGATTGAAAACATGGAGGCCATGGATAAGGATAAGGCAAAAGACTTTGAAATTTATGCTAACAATATGTTAAAATCTTTGTAGGAGCAAATTATGAATGACTACAAAAAAGATGAAAAAAGTTTTTTGGCCTTTTTATCAGATCAAGAATTACAACGTTTTAAGTACAGACCCCAAGTTTTAGCCTACAGGAAGGGAGATATGATATTTTCCTTCAATGATTCGGCTGATTTTATGTATATAATCCTCGAGGGTTTTATAAAAATATCCACCTACCTTTCTGACGGCAGGGAGCAGATTATGTATATTTACAGCGAGGGAGACTTTGTTGGCGCCCACAACCTCCTTACTGAGGAAGAATATATCTATGAGGCGAGGGCCTTAACCAAGGCCAAACTCCTGATAATATCAAGGATTGACTTCAATAATATCCTCAAAAAAAATAACAAAGTTCTAATCAAAATCCTAGACCAATCCTTCAGGAGGATAAGGAGGAGCGAAGAGCTTATAGACAGGCTTTCGACCATAAACGCAGACATGAAAGTCGCCAAACTCCTCTTGGATTTGGCAGATGATGTTGGCATAGTCAAAAAAGACGGAGTCTTGATAACATCTCACCTAAGCCGTGAGGAACTGGGGTCTTATTCCGGTGTTGTGAGAGAAACCCTTTCGAGAAAGCTATCAAACTTTGAAAAGATGGGCTTAATTAAGATTTTAGGTAGGAATGAAATCCTAATAACCAATATAAGAGCCCTTGAAAAGATGACCTCATAAGCAACGACTGTTTAATTTGTCGAAAATGGGGGAATCCTTCAAGTATTAGACTTCCTGTTTGAATCAATAGGTTAAAAAAATTCTCAAATTAAAAGACTTCTTTGCGGAGTCTTTTTTTGTTTAATTTGATAAAAACTTCTCTTCCGGTATCATGGTGGGACGGAGGAAATATGAATAAACAAACATTTAAGATAATGCTCGCCTATGTTGGAGTCCTAACTGGAGCAGGACTTGCCTCAGGCCAAGAGCTTTTGCAATACTTTGTTTCGCTTGGCAAGGGCGGGATTGTGGGAATCAGTCTTGTTGGCATACTACATATGGTTATCGGAGGGATTTTACTAATCCTCGGTAGCCACTATCTTGCAACCGACCATTCAGACGTTTTTGACGAAATTACAAACAAATTTATTTCGAAATTTATGGACTTTTCACTGATATTTACCTGCTTTGTAGTAGGCTTTGTCATGCTTGCAGGGGCGGGATCTAACCTAAACCAGGCCTTTGGCGTAAATGTCAACGTCGGTAGGGTCTTATGTGCCCTTTTAATAATTGTCGTTGGCATGATGGATTTTAACAAGGTATCCAAGATAATAGGGTCATTTACACCCTTTATAGTGGGCTTTGTCCTAATCGGGTCTGTCTACACCCTACTTAAATTTAAGCCAGACTGGGAGAGCCTAAATGCCTTTGCCCTTAAACTTCCATCAAACTTTGATAATGTAGTCTTTTCCGTCCTAAATTATTTTGGAATGTGCCTAATGACCGCAGTTTCCATGGGCCTTGTCCTTGGTGGAGACGAATTAAGCACAGAAAATGCCGGCAAGGGTGGCCTAATGGGAGGCGCTATTGTTGGAATCTTGGGAGTCTTAATAACCTTGACCCTCTTAATAAGAGTCGAAGAAGTATATAATCTTGACATACCAATGCTTTATGTTATAGAAGACATCAGCCCAATTTTAGGCTTTATCATGGCTTTGGTAGTCTTTGGGATGATTTTTAACACAGGAATTTCCCTTTTTTATGCCCTAGCAAGGAGATTTTCAAATGGCGAAGAAAGACGTTTTAAAATTATGCTTGTGGCAATCACAGGCCTAGGCTTTATCCTATCCTTCCTAGGCTTTAAGAAATTAGTATCAATTTTTTACCCAATAATCGGCTATATTGGAATATTCATGATGGCCCTTTTAGTCTTCGCCTACTTCAAGGAAAGGTCAGCCATCAGACGAGAATCCATGAAAAGACTGGGCATCAGACACTACATGAGAAAAAAACTAGACGACGACCTAGACTTCACCAAAAAAGACCAAGAAAGACTAAACAAACTAATAGACCGCTCCCACATAGACAACGATCAAATTGAGGAAAAGACAGAAGAAACCGTCCAAGAAGCCATAGACAACAACGAAGAACCGATTACTGATCATGGGGAAGATTGAGAAAGTTATAAAAAGAATATTCCTACAGTCTAAGGATGACCGATGTTAAAGCGTCGGTCTTTTTTAATGCAATAAAACAAAAATATCTTATGCCTGAAAGAAATTTTTAAAAATGATATAATATAGATGAATAAAAAATAGATTTAGGATATTTTGACTATTCTAAAAAAGTTTTCAAGTTATATAAGTCTAGAAAATATTTATGAGAGGTGATTATATATGGCAAAAAAAATTGATCCAGAACTAAAAAAGATTGGTAATTATTTAGATTTAGAAGATTCAGCTATATTTTCTATCCCTGAATATCAAAGAGCTTATTCATGGGAGATTAAGCAATGTGATAAGTTATGGCAGGATATAGTAGATTTTATTGATAGTGATGGAAGTGATCCCTATTTTTTTGGCACCATTATAATAAATTGTCAAGACAATGATACAAAATTGAGTTTGATTGATGGGCAGCAAAGAACCACTACTTTTATCCTTCTATGCAAAGCTCTTTTACTGAGGATAATTAAGGCTATAGATGAAACTAAAAAGGATGAAGAATCAGAAGATTTAACCTACGGGCTTAAGAAAAAAAGAGATAGATTAATACAAATTCTTTTTAAAGTAAGCGATAGTCAGATTTTATCTGTTTTAAAAGATCTTGAAAGTGCTCCTGTTAGTCAAATTTTAGAGAACAATTCTATAAATGAATTGTATAAGACTGAGCTACAAACTATAATTAATAGTTCAGACTTTGAAAAAGCAGAAGAAAGAGTTGAAAAGATAAAATTTAAACAAAAGGATAATAAATACACTAACTTTTTTAGAAATTTTAAGTTTTTTTATACAAAGCTTGAAGGATTAACACCTTCTGAAGCTAATGTTTTTGCAGAATTTATTTTGGATAAATCAGAAATTATAGAAATACGAAGCTGGAATATCGAACAAGCTATAACTATGTTTAATTCTCTCAATTCAGATGGAATGCCACTTTTAGATTCAGATATTATTTCTGCAAAACTTTATTCTAACTCAGGAGAAGACCGAGAAGGATTTAACATAAAATGGTCTGAATTTAAAAAAATAATTTTAAATCTTGAAGAAGATAAGATTACTGATATTGACAATGTTTTAAAACAATATATGTATATAAATAGGTCACAGAGTAAAGAATATATTTCAGAAAAAGGTTCTATAAACGTGACAACACCTGGTGTAAGGAGATATTATACAGAAACTAATAGTGAGCTTCTTCAAAGCCCGCTAAAGCTTACAGCTCAATTGTTAAAAGTAGCAAAAATATGGTATCAAATCAAAGATTATTCTATTATGAAATTATGCTCGAAATTTAATGAGAACTTAAATCTATATCTCATATCCTATTTATTTAGGTATGAAGTAGATGAAATTACAGAAAATTTAGTAATAGAGTTTGTTGAAAGTCTGCTAAGTTTATTTGCGATTTTAGAATTGGTTGATACTGGATATTCAAGTTCTAAGTTTAAAACTTTTTTATTCGGTTTGAACATAAAACTTGTAGATAAAAATGTAAGCTTATCTGAAATTAAAGATATTATTAACACTCATATAAATAAAGAATGGAATAGGGAAGAAATTGAGATAGCAGCAAGAAATTATACAAAAAATCCATTAGTATTTTTAAATGAGTATATAGCTTGCAAGGATAATGGACAAAAATTTATTCTACCTGAAAAATATGAAATTGAGCACATTATGCCACGAAGTGGGAAAAATATTGATCAGATAAGAGAAGATGCTGGGATTTTTGACAAGGAAGAGTTTCTTGAAATTGTAAACAAACTTGGAAATAAAATTTTGCTTGAGGAAGATATAAATCGTTCAATTGGAAATGCTTGGTTTAGAAGTAAAATTCAAAATTCGGTTAAGGAAAGAAAGGGCTATAAGGATAGTATTTTTGCCCTAGCAAAACAAATTATTAAGGAGTTTGAAAATCAAGCAAATCCACTTTGGACTATTCAAGATATTGAAAAAAGGACTAACATTGAGGCTAAGAAAATTACTGACTTTATTTTTGAATGAGGCAGGGATTGCAAAACTAACAGTTATTTTGCAAATTATTTAGTAGAATTTTTTAAATGATACTGCAAATTTATATAATATAGGACTTAATTTAAGTAAGGAGAGTTTGTAAAATGTAAACAATTAGCCTTGCTTTATAATATTGCTTATATCTAATAAGGGTACTTGATGAAGGAGGATTTATTATTGATAACATACTTGCAGAAGAATTGGGATATGTCTTATATTTTTAAAAATAAAAATGGAACACGAGTGTGCCAAGCCCTGGGCACTTTTTTGTTAAATATTTCTTAATCTGGGTATAATAGTTAGAAGGAACTAAAGGAGGTGTTTTTATTATGTTTTATATAGGATATTTTTTTGTTTATGCCTTTATTGGTTGGATTATGGAGGTTTCTTACCAGGCTGTGAAGACTGGGCGTTTTATTAATAGGGGATTTTTGAATGGGCCTCTTTGTCCGATTTATGGTTTTGGAGCTTTGGGTGTGATTTATTTTTTGACTGATATAGCAAAGACCAATAAGTTATACTTATTTTTTGGATCTATTTTTATAGCCACAGCTCTTGAACTTGTTGGGGGCTTTCTTTTGGAGAAAATTTTCCACAAAAAATGGTGGGATTATTCTGACATGAGATTTAATCTGGGAGGCTATATTTGCCTTGAATTTTCAATCCTTTGGGGCCTTGCCTGCTTTGTTTTGTACGAGGCAGTACATCCTTTGATTGTAAATTTCTTTGCTTTTTTACATCCGAAGTTTATTTTTTATGGGAATATTATTTTACTTGCGATTTTTGCTGTAGATATGGCTCAGACCATTCTTACCTTGGTTGGCCTAAATAAGAAATTTAAGAAACTTCAAGCCGCAAGTGAGGATATTAGGGAGGTTTCAGACGATATTGGCAAGCGTGTCTATGATAGGACCATGGCTATAAAGGAAAAGAGAGAAGAAATAGCTGATAGGCCTAGGGTAAAGGAAATCGAAGCCAAACGTGCACAAATCCGATTTGACCTAATTAGTAAATTCGACAAGATGGGTGAAAGAAGACTTATCAAAGCCTTCCCTAATTTGATTGAAGATTTTGCTGACAAAGTCGATAAGGACCTGGATAAGATTGATAAAGATATAAAAGAAATAGGAAAAAATATTGAAAAATAGGGCTTAGGTCCTATTTTTTTATCACAAAAAGACCAAAGGAGTATAATTAAGTTATAAGAATTTGAAAATTTTTGGAGGATTTATGCTTGATAATAAGGGCTTTGATTTGTGGGCAGATGGTTATGATAAGACCGTTGGTCTTTCTGATGAGGAGAATACCTATCCATTTGCAGGTTATAAGGATATTTTAAATGCCATATATAGAGAAGTTTTGAAATCTCATGCTAATACAGTTTTGGATATTGGTTTTGGGACTGGTACTTTGACCTGTCGACTTTATGAAAAGGGGCTTCATATTTTTGGCCAGGATTTTTCAAGTGAAATGATAAAAATTGCCCAAGAAAAGATGCCGGAGGCAGAGCTTTATTCTGGGGATTTTACCAAGGGTCTTTGCATGAATTTGTTAGGGAAAAAATACGACGCAATTATTGCAACCTATTCCCTCCACCACCTGACAGATGAGGAGAAAATTCCCTTTATAAAATCTTTGCTTCCTTTATTAAATCCTGGTGGGAAAATATATATAGGGGATGTAGCCTTTGAAAATCGTGAAGATTTGGAGGATTGCAAGGAAAAATCTCTTGCTTATTGGGATAATGAAGAATATTACTTTGTCTACGATGAATTGAAAGCAAGTTTTTCTGGCCTATGCTTTGAAAAATACTCGTTTTGTGCAGGTCTTTTAACAATTAGGAAATAAATTTATTAGTATAAAAGTAAGTGGATTAGAAAATAGAAATGATCTAAAAATGAAGGATAAGATAATTTTAAAAACCGACCTTAGGGAGGTTAAAAAATTAAAAGTAAATATAAAATTTTACCAGGCCTTGGGCCTTGATTATCTCCTTGTTAGGCCCTTTGAAAGGCTTGATGAAA
This sequence comes from uncultured Anaerococcus sp., assembly GCF_963510575.1. GTDB lineage: Bacteria > Bacillota > Clostridia > Tissierellales > Peptoniphilaceae > Anaerococcus. Next base: position 15,239 of record NZ_CAUPFR010000031.1, read on the forward strand.
AAGAGCTTGAGGACCTTTTTTCCTTAAATCATTTCTACGAAAAAAACGGCCTTGGCTTGGTAATTTCTTTTCATATAGGTAAGGAAATGGGAAAACTTTTGGGCGAAGACCCAGCAAATATAGACTTTGCCGACCCTAAAATCAGGCAGGGCCTTTATCATTTTATTTCTTACTTAATTAAATACGGGATAAAAGGCTTTGATTTTTGCGACCTCGAAAGCCTTGCAAGTAGCGAAAAAGACCTTCTCCCAGCAATCAGAGAACTAAATAAAAATACCTTTTTTAATAGGGAAGTCTTGTCCATGGGGGAAATTGATGCGAGAAAAAATACCCAAATTGCCCTGGCAAATCCAAATTTTTCTGCCCTTTCTATGATAAGGCCTCTTGGTGAAGTCGGGGATTTATTCAAGTTTTCAAGGGACTTTGCAAAGGCAGGGGCAGGTCTCGCTTTATCTTTTTCAAATTTTCCCCAAAAGGGAATCAATTTTGAAAATTATCCTCAGGCTGCCAAGAGATTAATTTTGATGACCCTTTTCTTTTTGAAAGGGACTTTATTTATAGAAGAGAATCGGCTTGACTATAATGATATAGAATTTTTGCGAGCCTTATTTGCTCTTAAAGAAAAAATTCAAAATCTAGGAAAAATGACAAAAATTTTGCCAAAGGAAGCTGATGTTTTAGCCTTTATCAGGGAAGGTAAGGGGGAAAAGATTTTGTATTTGGCAAATCTTTCCGAAAAGGAGGTCCTCCTAGATTTGGCCTTTAAGGTGATGGATTACAAGGACTATCACTTTTTGGCAGGGTCTATTAGTCATCGCACCCTCTATAGGACTCTTGTCTTAAGACCCTATGAGGCGGTCGCTTTTATAAATTGTAAATAAGTTGAATAAATGTAAAATATAAGAAAGTTAAAAAAAAGGAGCAATGATGAAAATTATAGTAATGGGCATGGGCTATGTTGGCCTA
>NZ_CAUPFR010000032.1:0-14766 GCF_963510575.1 uncultured Anaerococcus sp.
ACCTGCGTTTGTGATAAAGATTTTTGAACCATTAAGAACGTATTCATCACCATCTTTAACAGCAACAGTTTTTTGTCCTGAAGCATCTGTACCAGCATCTGGTTCTGTTAAAGCAAATGCACCAAGTTTTTCACCTGAAGCAAGTGGTGTAAGGAATTTTTCTTTTTGTTCTTCATTACCAAATTTATTAATGCAGTCAGCGCATAGAGATGTATGAGCAGAAACAATAACACCTGTAGATGCGCATGCTTTAGAAAGCTCTTCTACACACAAAATATATGTAAGTGTATCTAGACCTATTCCACCGTATTCTTCATCAAAAGGAATACCAAAGAAACCTAGCTCTTGCATTTTGGCTACGTTTTCTTCTGGGAATCTGTGATTTTCGTCAATTTCAATAGCAATAGGTGCTACTTCTTTTTCAGCAAAATCTCTAAACATTTTTTGCATTTCTAATTGTTCTTCGGTTAATTTATACATTTTATCTCCTTTTACAATTTTGACTTGGACTTAACATCCTAGCCTTTATTATCCTACTGTTATTATCTTAACAATCAATTACTCAATTGTCAAATAAAAATCAAAGTCTTTTTAACTTTGACTTAAAGCTTGCTATTTTTTGCCCTTTATCCTCTATTTCAAAGCCAAATCTTATTACAGACCCTATGTAAATGATAACATTTACATACAAAAAAGCTTCATGATACAAGCTCTTACTTACATTTTACTACCTAAAACCAGCATTTCAATCGTTTTCTTACGATTTCATACAATCAAGTATATTGACAAAAATATTTATTTTTGCACATTCTAATTTAATCGGTTATAATCATATCATAAGCAAATGAAATTGTTATTTTTTTAGGAGGTAATATGACAAATTACAACAAGGTTAATGATGAAATCATTAACAAACTTAAGGAAAGCGTCGAAGGAAAAGTATTCACTGAAGACGACATCAATGAAGACTTTGCTCACGACGAGATGCCTATCTACGGTTCTTACAAACCAGATGTACTAGTTGCAGCTAAATCTACAGAAGATGTTTCAAACATAATGAAAATTTGTAACGAATACAAAATTCCTGTATTAGCTCGTGGTGCTGGTTCTGGTCTAGTAGGATCCGGCGTTGCTATTAATGGTGGCGTTATGATTGACATGCAAGGAATGAATAAAATCCTTGAATACGATCTTGATAACTTAGTTGTTAGAGTTCAACCAGGTGTTTACCTACATGATCTTGCCGAAGATTGTCTAACAAAAGGTTATATGTACCCACCTGATCCAGGTGAAAAATTTGCTACTCTTGGTGGTAACGTTTCAACAAACGCAGGCGGCATGAGAGCTGTTAAATATGGTACAACAAGAGATTATGTAAGAGCTATGGAAGTTGTTCTTCCTTCTGGTGAAATTACTAGATTTGGTGCTGTTGTTTCTAAAACATCAACAGGTTATTCCCTAAAAGACCTCATGGTAGGTTCAGAAGGTACTCTTGGTATCATTACAGAATTAACCCTTAAAATAGTTCCTCAAGCTAAACATACTATCTCACTAATCGTTCCATTTGAATCATTAGACGAATGTATAGCTACTGTTCCAGTATTATTTAGAGCTAACTTAAAACCACAAGCTATCGAATTCATGGAAAGAAAAATCATCATAGCTTCTGAAAAATACATTGGCAAAGAAACTTTCCCTAAGAATATCGAAGGTACAGATGTTAATGCTTACCTACTTATCACATTTGATGGCGACAATGAAGATGAAATTGATGTTCTTATGGAACAAGCTGCTGAATTATTAGTAGAAAACGGTGCTATAGACGTACTTGTAGCTGATACTCCAAACGCAATCAAAGACGCTTGGGCAGCAAGAAGCTCATTCCTTGAAGCTATCACCAGCCAATATAAACTAATCGACGAATGTGACGTAGTAGTTCCAATCAACAAAATTGCACCATTTATCAACTTCGTAAATGAAATTGGTGAAAAATATGACTTCGACGTACAATCATTTGGTCACGCTGGTGATGGTAACCTTCACATCTACACAGTTTCAAACGATGAAGAAAAACTTGATGAATTCAACAAACAAGTTCATGAATTCATGGAAGAAATCTATGCTAAAGCCTATGAATTTGGTGGACAATTATCAGGTGAACACGGTGTAGGTCACGGAAAACTTAAATATCTAGCAGAATATGAAGGCAAACTAAATACAGACCTAATGAGAGGTATCAAGAAAGTATTCGATCCTAACATGATTCTAAACCCAGGAAAAGTTGTTACTGCAGAATAATTTCATAAAAAAATAGGAGCATCTTGAAGTTCCTAAAAACCCAAACTACAATACTTTAGTTAGTTTGGGTTTTTTCATTTTTATTATAATGATATATTAAAAATAAAGACAAAAGAGTGATTATAATAAATAATTTCGCTTATTACAATCACTCTTTTTAAGCACCTTTAAATTATTTCATTTTTCTTATTCGTGCATATAATCAGAAGTTCATTCTGGTTCAAATTATTAAAAATATATATAATATAAATTCAACAATTATTCGGAGATACTACTAATGCTTTTATTAGATAATCATGTTGATTGGAGGTCTTAAATGTATTATTTTAATAAACTTCTTGCAATTACTAATTTTTGAACTTCTGAGGTTCCTTCATATATTTCAGTTATCTTTGCATCTCTATACATTCTCTCAAGCGGAAAATCTTTCATGTAGCCATAACCACCATGAATTTGCAAAGCTAAATTTGTTACTTCTCTAGCTGTTTCTGATGCATTAAGTTTTGCCATGGCCGCTTCTTTTGTATGACGCAAACCTTTATCTGCTAGCTGTGCTGCATAATAAGTTAAGGCTCTAGCCGCTTGTATTTTTGTTTCCATAGTTGCCAAATACCATTGGATGCCTTGAAGATTTGCAATTGGTTTTCCGAATTGCTGACGTTCTTTAGCATATTTTATTGATAGATCTAATGCGCCTTGTGCTATACCTATAGCCTGAGCTGATACTCCAATTCTTGCTGTATCAATTAATGATAGAGCTATAGATAAGCCTTTATTTTCTTCTCCTAAGAGGTTGTCTGCGCTTACTCTACAATCTTGAAATACTAACTCAACGGTTTCAGATGCTCTTATACCCATCTTATTCTCAACTTTTCCGTATGTAAATCCTGGGGTACCTTTTTTAACAATTATAGCTGATAAGCCCTTTGCCTTTGCTTCTGGATTTGTTAAGGCAAATACGAGTACATATTCTGCTTGTTTACCACTAGTTATAAAAGTCTTACTACCATTAATAACATACTCATTAGTTTCTTTATCAAGGATGGCAGTTGTTTTTGTAGCACCAGCATCAGATCCTGCTCCCGCTTCTGTCAAAGCGAAAGCCCCCATCTTGCCACCAGATGTTATTTCTTCAAGATATTTATCTTTTTGTTCTTTTGTACCATATTTTTTTAGGGCGTGTTGAAGAATGGATGAGATTGAGTATATACCGCCTACCGCTCCGTCAACCTTTGATAATTCTTCTACGGCAACTATTTTTTCAAGTTGTCCCATCCCAATTCCACCGTATTCTTCATCAACTCCTATGCCAGTTAATCCCATTTCAATGAGGTCATCCATAACATCTTTTGGAAATTCTCCACTGATATCTCTATCTTGAGCTGTTGAAGTTAATTCATTTTGTGCATATTCCCTTACCAAATCTCTTATTTCGATTTGATTTTCTGTTAGAATTTGTTCCATTTTAGAATCCTAATTTGCTTCGTAAACATATTGTACAACTGTACAAAGAGGTGGATTTTCTATAACATCAATTGATGATGGATATTCTGGGTTTTCAGGGTACTTAATTATTTTAAATGCTCTAACTTCAATTAAGGCCTTATTTCCTTCTTTTCTCTTTATTCTTGCTTTAAATTCCATATAGTCACCGGCAGCTAAAGGTTCATAAAGCCTTACTTTTTTTACCTTTGTCATTCTACCTGTGTTGTGAAATGTTTTTGCCATAAGTCTGTTCGCACAATCTTCCATTAAAGTTAGACCTCTGGCACCATTGACTACTCCACCACCATAAAAAACATCTCGGTCGCTCATTCTATAACGCATTGTCATTGTTTCCATATTTTCCTCCACACTAACTTAAAATTCTACATCATCTTCTGGAAAATCTTCTAGTTCAAACCAAGGATCTTTAACCAATCCATCTGGTTGTTCTCCCCTTTGTAGATGTTTTTTAACAACCAATCTAACATTACCTTTACTGCACAAAACTGGTTCATCGTACCAAATCATTGCACCTGGCTTGTCGCTATTTTTATCTCTACTTGCTAACTTAAAAACTTCTATTAAGCAGTCTCTTGATGTATTACCTATATGTGTCATAGTAGCTTTATATTCCATCATGTCTCCAACGTAGACATCTTCATAAATTTCTACATCATGGTAGCCTAAGCATAGCGATTCGTCGCCATCATTAAGAATCATTTGTTCTGTCTCTACATCTCCAATAAAGTCAAATTGTCTACCAACTGGAATTCTACCATCCTTATCAGAAGCATCTGATGTTGTCATATTGTAGCTTAAGTATGAAACTGTTCTAGTCATAATTACTTATATTACTCCCTCTTCTTTTAATTTTTTCTCTTCTTCGTCTGTTAAATTAAATACTTCCTTGTTATGTTGGCCTAAAAGTGGTGATGCAAATTTTATCTGTCCTGGTGACTCGGATAGTTTTGGAACTATGCCTTGCATCTTAATTTTGCCCATAGTTGGATGTTCTACTTCCACTATCATATCTCTTGCTTTAATATGAGGGTGTTCAATCGCTTCTCCTACATCTAGAACAGGACCACATGGTACGCTAACTTCATCCATCATTTCTTCCAACTCTTTTTTAGTATATTTTATTGTAAATTCACGGATATCATTCTGTAGGTCTGGTAAATAATTTTTGCACCTTAAATCATTTGTTTCATACCTAGGGTCTTCTAACAAATCTTTCCTGTCCATAATATTACAGAATTTTGTCCAAAGATTATCATTTCCTACACCTAAAGCTACATATCCATCCTTACACTCATATACGTCAAATGGAGCTATTGAAGGATCTACGTTGCCATTTCTTTCCGGAGCCTTACCTTCCATAAGATATCTTGGTATTGCGTTTTCCAATATAGAAAATATAGTATCTACCATCGATACATCTACCAATTGACCTTTACCTGTCTTTTCCCTATATTGTAAGGCTACCAAAGCTCCTACCATCTGATATATTCCTGATACATGGTCTGCAACTGATGGGCCAACTTTAACTGGTTGACTATCTTTAAAGCCTGTTAAATTTATTATTCCACCCATCGCTTGAGCAACTATATCATAGCATGGTCTTTCAGCTAGGGGGCTTGTTTGTCCAAAACCAGACCCTGAAACATAAATTAGTCTAGGATTTATTTTCTTTAGTGTTTCATAATCAATTTTCAACTTTTTTGTGACCCCGCCTTTGTAATTTTCACATACAAAATCAGCGTCTTTTACAAGGTCATAAAACATCTGAAGACCTTTTTCTGATTTTAGGTTGAGTGTACATCCCTTTTTATTCCTATTTGAATAGGCAAAAAATCCACTTTCTCCACTTTTTTCATCAATTGGTCCCCATGTTCTACACTGTTCCCCACTTATTGGCTCAATTTTGATAACTTCCGCACCAAAATCAGCAAAGAACATTGTACAAAATGGACCACTAAGAGCTGAAGTTAAATCGATAACTTTTAAGCCCTCAAGTGCATCTGTCTTTTTCATTTTATCTCTCTTTCTACTAGAAAGAGCAGTATAAACTGCTCTTTAATTATTTAGCATCTCTCTTTAATATTGCATTAAGTAATACTGAAGCGCCTTGTGTACATTGTTTTGTTGAAGTAAATTCTGGCTCGCAATGAGAATGTCCATCTTTAGATGGAACAAATACCATTGTTGTTGGAACCATATAAGAAACAAATTGTGCATCATGGCCTGCGCCAGAGTTTATTCTTTGATTAGAATATCCAAGTTCGTCTACAGATTCTTGTACCATTGAAACTAATTCTTCATCATAATAAACAGTATCTCTTGTCCAAGCAACTTCATAATCAGTTGTACATCCAACTATTTCTTTTGGTATGTTTTTAATTACTTCCACTACTTGTTTTATAACTTCTTCTTTTTCATGTCTTGCATCTATTGAGAATTCGACATAATCAGGAATAACTGTATGAACATTTGGATGACAAAGAATTTCACCAGTTGTATAAACAAGTTCATCATCTAGTTTGTCGAGTTCATCATGTAAGTATTGAAGAACTTTAGCAGCACCATATAGGGCATCATGACGGAATTTCATTGGTGTTGTTCCTGCGTGATCAGATACTCCGTATATTTTAATTCTATAATTTACCATACCTAATACACAAGTTACAACTCCTATATCATTATTATTTGCTTCAAGTATAGGACCTTGTTCGATATGTAATTCAAAGTTTGCACAATAATCTTTAGCATTTAGTCTATTTGCCTTATCACCTTTAAATCCAGAATTATCTAAAGCTTCTTTGAATGTTGTTTTATTATCAATAACAGATTTAGATTTCATCATATTTTCAAATATGAAATTTTTCTTGATTTCAGCTGGCAAATAATCATTCATTACTATGCCTGAAGACATCATTGCTGGTGGATATAAAGAACCTTCTTCATTTGTCCAAACCATAGCAGTAATATTGTGTCTATGAGGAATATTTTGTTCATGAATTGCTTCTAGAACTTCCATAGCTGACATAACGCCCAAAATACCGTCATAGTTACCACCGTTTTTTACAGAGTCTGTGTGAGAACCAGTTACTATATTTGGTAGATCTGGTTCGCTTCCCTTTAGAGTAGCATACATATTTCCTATATCGTCAGTTTTAAACTCTGCACCAATAGCTTCCATTCTTCTTTTGAATTCATTTCTTGCTTGAATGTCTGCTTCTGAAAAACAATAACGTGTGATTCCACCATGTCCTGCATCACCAAATTTACTAAAGGTATCAATCTTATCTTGCATTCTTTGTTCATTAGCTTTATATGTCATATTTATCTCCCTATTTTATAAAAATCATATATTTTAGTAAAAATTATTTCTAACGCTATGCCTCCACTTATGGCTATAGCAATATTTATTGAATTTGCTCCATATCTTAATACTTGATCCCACTCCAACATAAATGAATTCTCCATAGTCAAAAACAAGGATTTTCCTGGAATCAATGGTATAAAACCTACAGCGTGATAAATTGTAGCCGGAGCTTTGTTTCTTCTTGCAACAATTTGAGAATACAAACCCAAAAATAAGGCTGCAATAAAATAGCTCTGATATTCATTTTTAGTATAAATAAAAGTTAGTATATAAACAGCCCAGTCTAAAAGACCTGCCAAACTAGCCCAAAATAAATCCTTACCTCTGATGTTAAACAGTAGTGCAAAACCAAAGGAGCCTACACCAGCAGCTAAAATTTGTATAATCTTATCCATAATAGCCCTCAATGTAATATAGATGCCAAGGCAAATCCAATGCATATAGCCATAGCAATAAATAGTGCTTCAAACAATTTTATTGCTCCGGTTAATATATTGTCCATAAACATCTCTTTAAAAGAATTTGTAAAAAGCAAACCAGAAATCAATATCATTATGATCCCAATGCTTATATGCTCACTAGATAAACCATAACCTATTCTTTCCGCAAAGTTTGATAAAAATGCCACGGTAAACCCACATGCACTTATAACTATAAATCTATTGATATTTATCTTTCTGAGTAAAGCTTCAACCAATCTCATAATCACAGCTATTAATCCTGCTACTAACGAATCTTTAATAGATCCTCCAAAAAATATACAAAATCCTAAGGCTATGAAGAAATAGGATGAACTAATCCTTGCTTCCCCCGCTCCATTGGAATTTTTTATTTTATTTATTTCATCTTCAATCTCTGCAACGCTAACATTGTTATTGCATATCTGCCTTGATAATTCATTGTACATGGCTAGAGATTGTAGATTATAGGACATCGTAATAACCCTTCTTGACTGAGTATAAGTTAAGTCGTTGAATTCTGCAGTTGTTACAATATTATATGGAGTAGCAAAGACATTGATATTTTTAGCAGAAAAATGTCCACAAATACGACTTATCGTATCTTCAACCCTGTTTATTTCTGCTCCAGATTTTAGCATTCCGGCACCAATATCACTAGCATAAGTAAGAATCCTATCAAAATCCAACAATCTTTGTCTTTGCATCTTACCTCCTATAAATTAAATTTAATATTTTTGAGGTTCCCTCTTTACAAATTTGCCCATGCCTGGTTTGCCGACAAATTCTTCATTATCATAAATTAAGTTTCCTCTTAAGTAAGTTTGTACAGGATATCCCTTAAATGTTTTGCCTTCCCATACGGTATGATCGCACTTAGTATGCATTTTATCAATTGTAACTGTAAATTCTTTGTCTTTATCATATATTACGATATCGGCATCTTTACCTACAGCTAATTCACCTTTTTGTGTACAACCATATATTCTTGCTGGATTTGTAGAACATAATTCAACAGCTCTTTCAAAAGTAATTTTGCCTGAATTAGCAGCATCGAGCATATATGGGTAAAGGTTTTCTATTCCTGCTAAGCCATTAGGTATTTTTGTAAAATCATCCTTGCCCCAGTCTTTTTCGTAAGATTGGAATGGGCAGTGGTCTGTAGCTATAGTATCAATCATTCCATTTTGTACTGCTTGCCAGATAGCGTCTTGACTTTCTTTACCCTTCATAGGAGGTGAGCATACAAAATTCCTTCCATCTTCTCTCTTATAAACATCACTTGTAAATTCAAGATATTGTGGACAAGTTTCTAAGAAAATTGTTGCCCCATCGAGTTTAGCATCAATAGCAGCGTTTAACCCTTCTTTATCAGCCATATGAACAATCATAAGTGGTGCTTGTAGATTTTTAGCCCAATGAACCGCTCTTTTGTCTGCTTCTGCTTCAACAAATTCTGGTCTACTTAGGTAATGATACCAAGCGCTTGTTTTGCCTTCCTTTAAAAATTCTTCTACTTTTAAGTCAATTAAATCAGGATTTTCAGCATGTACATTTATTAGACCGCCAATCTCTTTTGCTCTTTTTAATAATTTTACAAAAGTAGCATCATCTGTCATCATGCCTTCTTTTTTATAAACCATAAATACTTTAAAGCTTGTAATACCTTCTTTGACAGCAGTTTCCATCTCATCAATAATTTCGCCGTTATTTAAATCAGTAATGCAAACATGAGAAGCATAATCTATACAAGCTTCTTTTTCAAGAATAGATTTCTTTTCATTTATAAGTTCCATTATAGAAGTGCCTTTTCTTTGAACTGGGTAGTCAAATACAGTTGTAACACCACCGCAAGCTCCACCTCTAGTTCCTGATTCATATGTATCTGAAGAAACAGTTCCACCAAAAGGCATTGCCAAATGTGTATGGGAATCAATTGCGCCAGGAAGTACTAATTTTCCCTCAGCATCTACAATTTTTTTAGCATCTTCTTCAATCTTTTCAGAAATAGCTACAATTTTTTCATCCTTAACCGCAAGATCTGCTTTATAAGAATTTGTTGCAGTTACAATAGTTCCGTTTTTAATAATTAAATCGTATTTCACATTTCCTCCTTACTAATCATCAAAAAGTTTTAAAACTGTCCACTCTTCTTGATTAAAATCTTCTTTGTATGTTGCTTTATGAATTACATCGCCAAACTTAACACATAAGTAGCCTACTAAATTACCTATTAGAAGGCATAAAATCATCATTTTCCAGTTGCCACCTGTAGCGAATGCAGAAAATCCACCCATAAAAGTACAAGTCGAATACTTAAGTAGATCTATATGTACTAAATAGCAGATAACAAATGTAAAAAATCCTGTTACAATAGCTGCGAAAAGAATACCATCTGGTTTCAAAGCACCTAAAGCTAAGATTACGCAACCTATAATAACTCCTACCACATTTGATACTGATGACCTAATTAGGGCACTAGAGTTTGCACCTGCTACAAAAAATGATGTCGTTCCTACAAATCCTAGCCATGGGGCAAATAAATCAGGATTAGTAACCGATAGCCTTATTGCTACATATGTCCAAATCCCACAAAGAATGCCACTAGCAACAGCACTGGCACCTATTTTTTTCATAAACACCTCGCTTTAATTTTTATATCATCTAACTACTAACATCTACATTTTTTCTGACCTCCTTATAAATTATTTCTTAGCAAGATGATACTATGTACCGGACTAAGGTTTGTCCATAAAATACATCCAACTTTTCTATAGTTCTTATAGACTAATCTTGCACACATAATTAAACATCACTAATTTAAACATCATAATATAATTACAATCCATTTATAACTAGGATATTGTTTTCACTAATCTTTTAAAATCTTAGTTTGAACCAATAATAAAAGCAGTAAATAAACTATATAATATTTGTTTTTATATGATTAGTATTGCTCTAATATACGTATCAATTTAAAAGTCGTCTTACGCCCTTTTATTTCAACGAATTTTATTTTTAAGATTAGGACTTTTATAAATTCATGTCATTTTTTCTTTACATTAAAGCTAATTCTCAAAAACATTTGTTAATATTATACAAGACTAAATTTCTATAATAACCTTTTCATATATATAATATCATACCGCTATAAACTTTTCAAGTCTTTTTATGATTTTTTTCTAAATTATTTTACAAACTCTATACCGCTATAAGATTTTATTTATTGATTAAATATTTTTTAATAGTTTAATATCAGTAAATACAACAATAGATAAGGACTAATATGAAAGACTTTTATACAATTGGTATGATTTCTAAACTTAGCAAAATATCAACCGAAACTTTAAGATACTATGACAAAGTCGGTTTGTTTTGCCCAAAACATAGAGACGAGGATACCGGTTATAGATATTACACAAAGGATAGCCTAACAGCTTTATTGATTATAAGAAGGCTAAGAAACCTAGGCTTCTCCATAGAGGCTTTAAAGAGCGCCCTTGAAGACCCTAGCCTTTCAAACCTAAAATCTCTTTTACTCGAAAAATCTCAAGAATACGAACAATCAATAAAGGTATTAGAAGCGAGAGAAAATGCATGCAAAATAGCCTATGAAAGAATCATAAAGGGAGAAAACTTAATCGGTCTTTTTAAATATAATATTTCTTCAGATACTGATATAGAAAATATAATAAAGATAGATTTTTTGCCAGAAAAGAATTTAGTTTATTCAAGAAAAATTATGGATTCCTACATAAATTCTGATCTATCGTTATCGAGGTGGATTGACATATACGAAAAATGTACCGAAAATGGTATTGAAATGAAAGGTTCCATAATTGTAATATATCACACAAATCCTCTCGATCAGTTTTTATTAAAAGATTGTGATGTTGAATTTGCTATGGAAATAAATTCAGATGATGCTAGCAAGCTATCAAAAAATAAAACAAGAAAATGGGGGTCTTTTATGGCCTGCACATCATACTTTGTTGGTGATTATTCTAAAATTATGAGTAGACATGTTGAAATGATAAAATGGATAAACACAAATGGTTACAGAATATCTGGGCCAATAGCTGAAGAATTTATCATATCACCTTTAGACGTGTATAATACAGAAGACTATGTCACAAAAATAATCATTCCAATTGAGGAAATCAAATAAGGGTCTGTTGCAGAATGAATAAATCGTCCCAAATCATTAGAGGAACCTCCACGAAAATTTTGCCTCCATGAGCCGGCAGGCTGGGCCAAAAATTTTCTAAGAGAACCCTCTAATGATGGGACGATAGTTATTCATAGTTTTGCAACAGCCCCTTTATTTGTTATATTTCATTGTATTTTATTTCTTCCTGGTCCCCTGTTTCCATATTTCTGATTGTTACTTTTTTCTCTTCTCTTTCGCTTGCTCCGATTATATAGGCGTATTTTACTCCAACTTTGTCTGCATAAGAGAATTTTTTCTTTAATTTTCCACCTTCTAGGTAGATATCTGCCTTTTTGCCTGCTTCGTGGAGCTTATTTAAGATGTCTATGGCGTAGAAATTTTCTTCTTCACTCATTGGAATAATCAGTATATCTGTAAGTCTAGCTTCGTTTTTATTTACAAGGCCAATTTCTTTTAGCTGGTAGAATAAACGAGTAAGTCCTATTGACATTCCTACACCTGGTAGGGCTTGTTTGGAGAAGTTTTCTGCAAGTTTTTCATACCTTCCACCAGAAGATACTGAACCTATTGATTCATATCCTTTTACAAAGGTTTCATAAACTGTTCCTGTATAATAATCAAGCCCCCTAGTTATAGATGGGTCGATTTTTATATTCTTATCAGGAATACCAAGATGGGTCATATAAGAATATACAGTTTTTAATTCATTTAGGCCTTCTCTATAGAGATCATTATCTACAAAGTCACTTAGTTTTTCTAATAGGGCTTCATTTGCTAATTCAGAACCAATAAAGGCTAGGATTTTATCTGCTCTTTCACCATCTACTAATTCTAAAAGCTCTTCCTTGGTATTTTCCATTCCAATCTTGTCTTTTTTATCAATTAGCCTTAGTACATCAGTTGTGTCAGTAATATCCATGGCATTTAAAAATCCATTCAAGAGCTTTCTGTTGTTAATCTTGAAGGTTACTTCTGGTGTATCAAGTTTGTTAAAAATTTCATAGATAACTCTTGGTGGGATGGCATCGTTGGCAATAGCTAAATTATTGTGGCCAATAATATCTATATCGCATTGGTAAAATTCCCTATAACGGCCCTTTTGATTTCTTTCTCCCCTATAAACTTTGGCTATGTGGTAGCGTTTGAAGGGGAAATTTAGGTCTGCAAAGTGTTCTGCCACATACCTTGCGAGTGGCACTGTTAGGTCAAACCTAAGGCTCATGTCCCTTGTTTCTGAGGCAATCTCATAAATTTGCTTTTCAGTTTCTCCCCCACCCTTAGCAAAAAGTATTTCATTTTTTTCTATAACTGGGGTGTCAATTGGCAAAAATTGAAATTTTTTGAAAGTCTCTTCTATAATATTTTTCATCTTATCAAAAGCCAGCTGGTCTTCTGGCAAAAGTTCCATAACTCCTGCTATGGTTGATGGTTTTACAATTTTCATATTTCTCTCCTATATCTCTTTAGCTAGCTATATTATACGATTATTTCCCCAATAAAAAAGCCCCAAGCTAGTATCCTTTAAATTTCAATGATAGAACCCAGATCTACTAGGTCAGTTTTCGGATAGCTTATTTCTATATTTTGTTTTTGACAAAGCTCTTTTAGCCTAGCATAAGCCTTATGGCGACTAATGTCTCCCGTAAAAATCAATTTATTTCCAACCAAACCACAGGTCCCACCCAAAAAACCCTGGTCAAAACCATCTAGGTTGACCCTATCTTCATCTACAAGTTCAATGTCAATTTTATTTTTCAAAGCCTTGTAAATTCCATAATCGCTAGTTATTAGTAAATCTCTTAAGGGTATTAGAGAACACCTGGTGTAGCCCTGCTTAACTTTTAGGTGAGAAATCTTATTTTCCACGAAAAATTTCCCTATGGTTTTTTCTGTAAAATCATTGTGAATATAAAAATCCTTAAACCTAACAATATTATAAAGGGCATCTAGGGGGTATTTTAAGCCAAGCTTTTCTCCCCTTATTAACCTATATCCCTCTAATTTTTCCTCGTAATAAGAAAGAACACTCTCATCGACAACTAGGGTTTTTTCACCAATTTTAAACAAAGACAAGTCTGGATGATCGCCTATTCTTGGATCTAAATTTGGATTTGGACTTGTTTCTATAAAGGAATAGCCATTCATCTTAAGGAAATTTTTGAAATCTTCGCTTGCCTTATAGGAAATAATTAACATAATAATCCTTTCAATAAAAAAATCCCCATTACTGGGGATGATTTGGAGGCGCCACCCAGATTTGAACTGGGGGTAAAGGTGTTGCAGACCTCTGCCTTACCACTTGGCTATGGCGCCATAATAAAAAATGGAGCGGATGACGAGATTCGAACTCGCGACCCTCGCCTTGGCAAGGCGATGCTCTACCACTGAGCCACATCCGCATAAGTTAATTATAACATTTTTTATTCTCTTTGTAAAGAGTAAACCAAAACTTTTTTAATCTACCTAAGCTCTCATGGTTTTCCCTCTCAAGCTTACTTTTATATTATAAGTTAACTTTTATATTTTGTCAAGGAATTTTCTTATTTTTTTATAAAATTTACTTTGCTGTAGATTATAAAGGCAAATATAAACAAAAAGACAAGAAAAATCCTAGTGGATTCCCCTTGCCTTCTTAAGTTCCTTCAATTCCTCTTTAATCAAAAATATCGAAATAACCATAGTTAGGAAATCGGATGCAATTAGGACATACCAAATGGCTTCCTTTGCCATGAAATTTGCAACAAAATAAGCAAAGATTGTCACAAAAACATAACCCCTAAGAATGGTTATGATGAAGTCAAATCTTGGTTTACCAACAGATGTGAGATAGCCACCGTTAGTTATATTAAAGCCTAGGATTAGAAAACTTATAGCGAAAATCCTAAGTGATTTTGAAGCAAAATCCATAAAATCTGCTGAAACATCTGTTAAAAATACCTTTATAAAAAATTCAGGCCAAAGTTCTATAG
>NZ_CAUPFR010000033.1:0-14705 GCF_963510575.1 uncultured Anaerococcus sp.
TCCTTATTGCGAGCTATGCTAATATTTTGTCTATTTTTAATAAGGTTATCGCTTAGTTTTATAAGTATAAATATCCATAAAATACAAAAAGCTATAGATGAAAACCATTCATCGCTTATTTTATTCAATAAAAGAGCAAAAAAAGAGCAAATTCCCACATAAGCAACTCCACCTAAGCCAATTAAAATGGATTTTACAATGCTGATTTTCCTCTTATTATAATCTTTTTTCCAACTTCTTAAGGTCAAATAAACTATGGATGGGACTTCAAACATATATCCCAGAAAATTCACCCAAATTACTGACATAAACATATGGTGATTGACAACGAGATTTATTTCTCGACCGTCCCAGACCCAAAATCCACCATCTAGCCTAATTGCTACCACATCTAAAAGCAAATCCATTGATACTATTAGCCATCCTGCCAAAAGTGCTGTCATAAGTTCACTTAAGGAAAATTTCCTAGCTATCCTTAGGGCACAAACTGTTATTCCTCCCCACATTAATCCTCCAAAAAACGGGAACTGATAGGGTTTAAAACCTACACTTATAAAAAATTTATCACTATAGTGGTAAATATCTGTTAACCTAACTGCAAGAAGTTCTAATGAAAATCCAGCCAAGGCACCTGAAATTAGTAGTCCAAATTCCCTGTAATTTTTACTTTTATAGATGTCAGCAACTAGTAAAATAACTATAAAATAACAAATAAGTTCAAAACTATTTATCCAATTCATCCCCACCCCATATCGCTTTTTTTGAAAGTTTGATTTAATAAAATAAATATTAACTTGCTAAACTTATAAGTTTTCAAATTCCCTATTCATTTTAATCATAGTTTTTCTTGCAATTTTCATTACTTCAACATTTTCTTCTAGATTTTTTATCTTAATTTCATTATCTTTTTTACTCTTACTTTCTAGTCCATCACTTTTTAACCTCAAATCTACAAGATTTTTTTCGATCTTTCTAATATTCTCAGTATATTTTTCTAATACTTTGTATGAAAATTCGAAGTCATGATCATCATCTAAGAATATTTCCCTAAGAGACGTTAATAATTTTGCTGATTGAACTATGGCGTACTTCTTTCCTTGAAGTCCTGCTACTGTAATAGCTCCCACAAGCCCAGGTAAAATTCCTAAATTTAGTCCAATTGCAGCAATGCCTGGAGTTACAGTCAATCTTTTAATATCCAGCTTGAAAACTAGATCAAGATTTCTAATTTGCTTATTATATGATTTTCTAAGCCTGTCTATATAATCTTTCTCACAATACATACCTGTAAATTTTTCATTCAAAAATTTTTCCGCCTTTTCTTTATTAAATCCAATTATAGGATTATTTAAAGAATTATAGCGTTTGGATAAGACATATTCTTCCTTCTTATTCATTACAACTTTTAACGAATGATATGGTTCAAAAAGCATAGCCTCTAATAAAACTAACCTAAACCAAGGCTTTGTAGGATTTTGTTTAATGATTTTTTCTTCTAACTTATCCTCAGGATACCAATTAATCTTAGCTTTCTTAACTTGAGTGAAAATTTCAAATTTATTTGTAATTATTTGTTTCCACTCAGCTAGCCATTTAATTTTTAAATCAAAAATCTTGCCTTTAGTCATAAAATTATTGGTATTTTCTATATCATTTAGAACTACTAGATATTGTATATTAAATAATATTTCTATTTGTTCAAGACTCAATACAAGTTTTTTCATCTCGCCATTTGTCTTTACTTCCATTTCTTGATCAAAGGGATTTATAAAAGTTGTCCTATATATTTTTTCATAGGAAGCTTTTATTTTTTTAAGATTCCTCTTTTTTAAGCCATAACTTATATCAGTAGAAATAGCTAGAGCGAACCTACCAATGCCAACGTAATTAATTGATATCCAGTATTTTTGTGTTAAAATTGCTTCTCCTAAGTCAAGACCTGTAAAGACACCAGTTGAAATAGTTAACATCCTAGAAATTGTAGGATTATTTGTTGGTTTTACCGTATCCCAATCAATTTTTTTCATATCTTTCAATGAGGATATATTTTTCTCTCTAATTTCAAGGGCAAGGTGTCTTATGAAATAAAACCCTCTCACTATACATTCATTTGCAAGGACAGGAATAGCTTGTTTACCTAATTCTAAAGAAAGACCAAATTCACCACGCAAGTCAAACTTGATGATAGATTCTTCTATAATCTTGCCGTGCTCATCCCTCTTCATCAAAAGTGAACCATTAAAGAGTTTTGATAAAAAAACTGATATAGGCATCCTATCAGCCCTATGCTTTATCCTAAAAATAGGAAGAGCTGATATTTCCTTAGCCAAAGCAAGTATAGGACCCGGAATCCCTGTTCCTCCAGACAGTCCTGCTGTATTACTAGAGCCTGCCACATCACTTACTAAGTGAAAAAACCATGTAAGTGTGCCTTTTAAAATTTTTTCACCTATATTTTCACCTATTAGAACCTTGCTTCTTTCAGGAACATCAACGATAATAAAATTTCCATATACATCAGTTCCATAGGATTTTCCTGTAAACTGGGTTAGCATAGAAAAAACTAGACCTGCAAGGGTTGGATGGTGGGCAAAATCCCTCAAATGATGTTGAAGCCCTCCTCCAAAGTCAGGAGTATTTCCATCAGACGGTATTGGAAATCTATTTTCTAAAGCCTTTACTGCATCACCCAAATTCTCAAACTTTCTTCCTTCGACTAGCTCCGCAGTCTTTTTTACAAAGCTATCTACCTTTTCACTAGCTTGTTCACGTCCCCACGCTAAATCAAAATCTTTTACCCACACGATATCAAGCAAACCACAAACAAGACCACTCGCTATAGCCACTAGGTAATCAAATTTATCAGCCTTGCTGGCCAATAAATCAAGCTTGCTATCTAAGTCAAAAATTATTTCATCAATATCAAATTCCTCAAATCCTTTATCATAGGGAACAAGTTCGTACTTAATACCTAAGTTCTCACCGCACATTTATTCAAAATCCTTCCTGAATTACTAATAACAATAGATTTTTTTCGATTTTTATCTTGCTCTTATTGCCAAGATAACGATTTAAACATTATCAAGCAAATAAAAACGATAGGATTAGAAAAATAATACCGTAAATATTACAAGTAACCAACTTTATAAATTCCTAAAAACACGATACTCCTGACAAAAAACTAAAAAAAGATAAAATGAAGATACTTTAAGTCATGACAACCGTAACATGGTTAGCTTTTATGTTTAAAAATCTTTTTATTGTTTGTAGAAAGACCATATTCACAATACTCGCAGAAAAGATTTTTCATGCTAAAACCTCACCTTAACTATTAAAAGTATATTGTAAATTATCTTATATAGAAAAATTAAAATCCTTATAATTTATGCTAATAAATATAATTTTTATAGTTAAAAATATCTTTACAGAAGTATAGTATTATCATAAGAAGAGGTGAATTATGAAAGCTAATAAATATATTTTCCTAACTGTAGCCCTTGCTCTTTCTTTACTAACTAAGACAAGCTTAGCTAGTTCGGAAGTTCAAGGTCCTAGACATCCTATAATTGAAAACGAAAATTTATTAACAACTTCAAGTGAATATCTATCAGAAAAAGAAAATTTTTTAACTTATATAAAATCAATAAAAAACAGTTTAGCTTATATCAGTTCTGCAAACGAAATAAAGTCCTTATATGATAATGCTATAGCTTTTAATTCAAGAGCTTTAGATGCTGATAAACTAGAATGGATAAATTTTTCTTATAATAATTTAAAAGAAGACATAAACCTTATAGAAAAAATCGCTAATGGTACTTATAAAAATAAAGGTAATATAAATAAAGATTCAAAATATTTTAATAATCCTTTATATAAAATTCCATACTTAAGACTTGATAAAAACCAACAAGACCTATTAGATACCTTAGGAGAATCTAGTAAGGACCAGAATCCTATTACTGTATCTGATTTATCAAATTTAGATAACTTAAATTTTCTAGTATTTTTTAGTGACTGGATATATCCTTTCATGACTGATGAAGATAAGGTTGGGGTGATTTCCAATTCACCTGACTTGATAAAGGCCTTAGAAAATAATAGCAAATTATTTGAAAACTTTAGAAATGCTAGTTTTGAACAAAGAAATACACTTGGGAATGACTTGTTAAATAAGGATAAAATCACAGATGATATATCTTGGACAAATTTATTGACAAGTTCCATTGATAACAATCCAAATAGTAATAATTCTTTTTTAAAACTTATGGACAGTATTACTAAGAAAGATTTAGAAAACAGGAATCCCTACCAAAAATTAGGGGCCTTAGTTCAACCAATAAATCTTATAAATCTGGATCCTAGTGAAAATAATAAAAATTCCACACATATTATTTCTGGAAATATAGAGAAATCAAATGATTTTAAAGATTCTAATAATAAAAATAAAGAAGATAAGAAAAAAAATACTATTCAATCTATCGACTCTATTTTTCAAAAAAAAGAGAAAACAAGAGAAGCGTACGAAAAATTAACTGATAAACAAAAGCAAATCCTCAATCAGATTAATACTGACGGGAAGTATCCCCTAACTTTAGATGAAGTCAAAAAATCTGGCTTATTTAAAATACCCGTTAAAAATACTATATGGATTTACCCTTTTATGATTGATAGGAATAACAGTGGTGAAGTTGGGGAATATGACGGAGAATTTGATAATATGGAAGATGGTGAACCTTCCACTTCTAGTCCAGGTTATAATCCTAATCCTACTAACAATACTGTAGTTACAAATAATGTTAAACTTATAAATATTAATGAAATATCAACTTCGCCTGGGCCTATAGAAAATAAGGAAGTCCAAACTTCTAGTGAACCTGTTAAAAGCGATGAAGTATCGACTTCATCTAAACTTATAGATAATAACGAAATACTAACCTATACTGAACCTGTGAACAACAATGAAGTAGTAACTTATACTGAACCTGTAGCTAATGGTGTAGTTGAAACTTCAAAGGAAATTATAGAAAATTCAGTTCCTAAAACAATTACCCACAAAATTATTCCAAATACAAATGTTAAGACTGGCATTAAGGGCACAGGATATATTCTTATAATTCTGCTTGTAGCGGCACTAGCTTATTATTTTTCAAAAAAATTAAGCAAAAAATAAAATCAACCGATAATAGTATATAAAAAATTCTATCTCAAACCTAAATCCTCTAACAAAATAAAATGTACCCAAATACCTGGTAATTCAGCTATGAGGGTACATTTTATTTTGCCTTTTTCTTTTCTATTTTTTAAGAATATTATAATTACTTTTACTAAAGCCTATTTGATTTAATTTTTAAATATTTTCTTTTCTTATTAAAAGGGCTATAGTCTCCAAGTGTCTTGAATTTGGGAATTGATCGTAGATTTCGTAGTCTTTTATTTCATAACCTTTTTCCATGAAGGTTTTTAAATTTTCCATTTGGGTTTTTGGGTTGCATGAAATATAAACAAATTTCTTGCAGTCGATTTTTAGAATTTTTTCTAGAGATGCTGGACTAATTCCGGCTCTTGGTGGATCTAGGACTACCACGTCATACTGATTTCCAACTTTTTCTATTTCTTCAAGGACATCCCCACACAAAAAATTTACATTATCCAAACCATTTATTTTTGCATTTTCCCTGGCTTTTTCTACCGCTTCTTCTACTATTTCTATGCCAGTTGCACTCCTGGCAACACTTGCCATTAGTTGGGTGATAGTACCTGTTCCTGAATATAGGTCAAGGACATCCATTGTTTTATCAATTTCTGCCAGGTCAAAGGCCTTTTGGTAGAGTTTTTCAGCTGTAAAGACATTTGGCTGGAAGAATGAAAATGGAGATATCTTGAATTGAAGACCCATCATTTCTTCTGTTATATATTCCTTGCCGTAAATGAGTTTTATTTTTTCTGGTATAACTGCATCTGCTACTGAATCATTTAGAACATGGTAGACTGAAAAAATTCTTCCGTCCAAGTCAATATCCAAAAGCATATGTAAAAATAGCCTTAGCCTTGTATCGTCGAAAGTATTATCGCTTGTTGTTACCAAGATTACCATGATTTGCCCAGTGTGCATAGCTTTTCTGATGACTAGGTGTCTTAAAAGTCCTTCCTTAGCCATCTTATGGTAAAAGTCAGTTTCTTTTTTCCTAAAATATTCCTGAACCTTTGACCTTATGGTATTAAAATCAGAATCTACAATATTGCAAGCCTTACCGTCTACTATTTCATAAAATCTTCTTTCCCTATGAAGACCTAAAACAAGGGGGCCACCCTTTATAGAATCGCCAAAAGTGTATTCCATCTTATTCCTAAAACCTCTTGTGATTGGTGACCTATTTATACTTATGTCATTGGTATATTCAATGCCATTTTCTTTGAAAAGATCCTTTATCATGCCATGTTTTAGCATAAGTTCGGTTTCATAGGCAAGTTTTTGGTAAGCGCACCCACCACAAATTTCTGCCTGTGGACAATATTCCCTAGCATTTTCTAATTTAGATTCTTCTAGGAGTTCTATGTATTTTGCTTTTATCCTGTCCTTATTTTTCTTACCTGCCTTTACTCTTACAGTTTGGCCTAGAAGGCCTCCCTTAAATTCTACTTTTCTATTGTTTTCATCAAAACCTATTGAAATATTAGGATATTTCATCTGAGTGATTTTGAGATCTGTAGTTGGTCTTTTCTTCATCTATACTCCAAAATTTATTTATAATATCTTTAAATACTTTTTTATTATTTATCATAACTTGATTTGTCCAATGCTTTGGGAAAAGATTCATATATTTTTGCAAAGAATACCTATCATCTAAAAGATAAATTATACCCCTATCTTCTTCCCCTCTAATAACCCTACCAGCTGCTTGAAATACCTTATTAAGCCCTGGATAAGTATAAGAATAGTCAAAACCATTAAAACCTTCCTTGTCAAAATGATATTTAATCAAATCTCTTTCTTTAGATACTCCAGGCATGCCAACAGAAATAATCATCGAACCAATTAGCCTATCGCCAATTAAATCTACTCCTTCAGAAAAAATCCCACCGAGAACTAGAAAACCAACCTTGTTAGATTCATAGGTAAATTCGTTCAAGAATTCACTCCTAGATTCGGCTGTCATTAGCCTTTCTTGGATAATTATATCCTCGCCAAACTTATCCTTATAATATTCTGCCACATCTTCCAAGTAGGAATAAGAAGGGAAAAATATAAAGTAATTGCCTTTTTTGCTACAAACAAATTCGTTGATAGCCTCTGCAACCAAAGCAAGATTCCTATTCCTATCCCTATACCTAGTTGAAATATTTTTTTTGCAAATCAAAAGATGATCAGGATTAAATGGCATAGCCAATCTCAATTTAAGAGAATCTTCACCTGCCAAAGCCTTTAAAAAATAAGTCATAGGCGATAGGGTTGCTGAGAAAAATATAGCAGACCTAGCGAGTTTGTATTTATTTTTAAGGACTTCCCTCGGGTCTACACACTTTATTTCAAATGTACGCTCCATACTATCTGGGTCATAGGAAATCACATTATAAAATCCGTCTGTAAAATAATCCGAAATTTTCAAATACTTATTTACTTCAAAATAAAGGTCTAGCACCAAATCATAGGCGTCATGGTCAATTTTTTCTACCAAAAATTTCTCCATACTCTTTGACAAGGACATCAAATCCTTGTCTAAAATATCTATGTAATCATTTGTGAAATAATAGTAATTTTTATTCGTAATTTCGCCCAACTTATAAAAATCATCTACAATTTGACCAAATTTTTTTCTTAATTTTCTGTCCTTCTTCTCATCCAAAAGTTCGATTAAAGTTGTAAAAGTAGAATCTTTAAAAGAATAGGAATACATATCTCTTGTTCTTTCTAAAAGATTGTGGGCCTCATCAATTAAAAATACATAAGAATCTATTACCTCTTCAAAAAATCTCTTTAAAAATACATTTGGATCAAAAACATAGTTGTAATCACAAATTACAAAGTCTACATAAAGGCTTACATCAAGTTCAAATTCTAAGGGACAAACCATATACTTTTTAGCATACTCAACAATTATATCATAATCTATAATATTTTCATTCTCTAAAATATCTTTTAAGGCATCATTTACCCTATCAAAGTGGCCCTTAGCATAGGGACAATCGATAGGATTGCAAGAGACTTCATCATTTAAACAAATTTTTTCCTTGCTTGTAATATGTAAGGCTTTTATAAAAAGTCCCTTGTCCTCTAGTAAATCTAGGGACTTTAAAGCTTCTTTTGCGATGGTATTTTTACTTGTCAGGTAAAAAACTTTATCGGTCAGACCTTCTGGCATCGATTTTATAGTTGGAAAAATCGCAGAAATCGTCTTGCCAATCCCTGTTGGCGCATCTACAAAAAGATTTTTCTCATCTAGGATTGCTGTATAAACAGCCACTGCCATCTTCCTCTGACCTTTTCTATAAGATTCGTAAGGAAAATTCAAATCCTTAATGGACAAATCTCGATTTTCTTTATTGGCTGCCAAAATTTTAGAAAAAGTTATATATTCATCTAAGAGCTTAAAATAAAATTCTTTTAGGTCTTGGAAGGTAAAAGTTTTTTCGAAAATTTTTGACTTATAATCATCAACAGATACATAAGTTAGAGAAATTAGCATCTGATGTAAACTTTTATCAAAGGCATAAAAATAGGCATAACACATAGCCTGAGCCCAATGGAGTTTATTATCATCTGTCAAATCTTCTAGCTTCCTAGATGTTGATTTTATCTCATCTATAAGGTTGAGTCCATCTTTTTTACCAAGTCCGTCTGCCCTACCTTCAACCTCAAAAACTACATCCTTATAGGTTGTAGTATTTTTAAGTTTATATTCTTTTTTATAAGTCTTATCGTACTTAGCTTGAATTTTTTGATGAGCTCTAATACCTTCTATCATCCTAGTATTGTCCCTAAATCTGTTGTCAATATCTCCAGACCTCATAACAAATTCAATTAAGTTTCTAACAGATGTCCTTATTTTCATAACTTCTCCTAAGTTTACTATACTCCTTTGGGTATAAATTAAGAAAGGAGGCACTATGAACCAAACTATTAAAAACCAATTAAAACACAGAACAATTAGAGAATTTACAGGTGAAAAAATAGACGACTCTACAATAAAAACCCTATTTGATGTGGTAAATATGTCTGCATCTTCAAACGGTATGCAAAATATGTCGGTAATTAGAATTACAGACCAAGATATAAAGGAAAAATTAGCAAAAAATGGTAACCAGGCCTACATGGCAAGGGCGACAGAACTTTGGATATTCATTGTAGATTTAAAAAGAAACTACGAAATAGCTAGGGAATTAGGAGCTGAAAATGATACAATGATAAGTTTTGATAAGTTTATCCAAGGCTTTACTGACGCAATTATAGCAGCCCAAAATTTGACAATAGCAGTTGAATCTTTGGGTCTTGGAGCGAATTATTTTGGCAATATCCATAACGATACAAAGAAAGTTATAGAAATATTAAAGATGCCAAAACTTACTTATCCTGCAGTAGGCGTAGGCTTTGGTGTTCCAAACCAAGACCCTCAAATAAAACCAAGGCTAGATATAAATTTAAAAACTTTCGAAAATTCCTATAAAGTTTATGATTCTTACCTAGGTTTAATCAAAAATTACGATGAGGAAATGACAACTTATTATGATCTTAGAGATTCTGGTAGAAAAAGTGAATCTTTTTCTAGCCAAATTCCTAAAAAGCAAGGAACTACTATTAAAAATAGGAATAAAATGTTTGAAACCCTTGTAGATCAAGGATTTGTTTTAAATCCATCTTAAAATTTTGAAATTTTCTCCAAATAGTTTATAATTATCATATCAGAGTAGATAAAGAGCGATTAGTGCTGGAAAATGGGTTGTTGTTTCCAGACGAAACTTCCGATTCTTTATCGCAACCGCTGACCTCTGATAGAAAGGGGAAAAAATGAATAAAAAAATTAGTGTTGATTCACTCGTGAAGGCTGCCATGCTTACAGCTTTATCAATTATCTTTTCAAGATTTTTTGGTATCTTTATCACACCTTCAATTAAGTTTTCTTTTGGCCACTTGCCATTAATGCTAGCAGGTATTATCCTAGGCCCACTTCCAGGCGCCCTTGCTGGACTTGCTGCTGACTTAATAGGTGTTGCAATTAATGCTGGAGGCACACCACACTTTGGATTTACCTTGGTATCTGTTTTAACTGGTCTAGTTCCTGGACTTATAACAGAATACTCAAAGGGTAGAAACATTTCTATGAAGGTTCAAATTGGACTTATGGTATTTTTTGTATTTTACATATGCCATATGTTCTTAAATACCTTATGGTTAAGTCAATTGATGAATACACCTTACAAAGTAATGTTAGTTTCACGTTTTATAAAAGTTTTAATAGACGGAATCATAAACTACATCTTGTTGTATTTTATAGTAACTAAACTTGTACCAAAAATAAAATAAATATTTTAAAATGGGGCTATTGCAAATTGTGAATAATTATCGTCCCATCATCATAGGGTTCTCTCTCAAAGTTTCATGTTTAGCCCGCCGGCTCATGGATGCGAAACTTCACGAGAAAGAAGCCCGTCGGCTCATTGAGACCCTATGATGATATCGGGACGATTTATTCATTCTGCAACAGCCCCTTTTCAAATATATAATTAAAAAAATTCATTACCATGTTTAAAATGTCACTATAATCTTATTTTTGACCAACTATTGCAACATAAGATCCCTTGTCATAGCCTTCTTGGGCTTCTTCTACATAATCATCAGAATAAGCTGGATCTGTGGTTAGGGTTTGGTAGAATTTAAAATCTTTAAAACCTACCTTTTTAAGTACATCACGTTTATGAGGGGTTGTTGTCATAACAGTATTTGTAACAAGTTCTATTAGATATGGTGATTTTGGTAAAATCCCCTCAAAATTTGGTAAATCAAAAGTTTTTGCATAGGCAGCAAATTGATATAGGATACCGAAGGAACTTTCCTTAGGAACATCTATTACGACAATGTGTCCACCTGGTTTTAAGGCCTTGTAAACAGTTTTGTAGGCACTTTCCAAGTCTTCTATATAAGTTGATGAACCATTTAGGTAAATGCAATCATAATAATTATCTTCTAATTTTGCATCCTCAATTATGCCAATTTTTACATTTAAACCTCTTTTTTCAGCGATTTCAGCCATATCTTTTGATGGTTCCAAACCATCTGTAATTGTAAGACCCCTATCTTTTAAAGAAACTTCAAATAGACCACTTCCACAACCTACTGAAAGAGATTTTTCTGTATTTACACTTTTTAGAGCCATTTCTACAACATTTAACTCTGTTAAATACATATTTTCATTTTCCATAAACCATTGATCATACTTATTGGCTAATCCGTCAAATTTTGCTTTCATCTTATTCTCCTAACTTCCGTAATTTTTTTAATTAAAAAACTCTTTTTTCTTATATTCGGAAAAAAGAGTTGAAATCGCTTTTTATTTCCCTACGAAACTACTAAGTTTATCAGGTTAGCGGGTATAATCTCAGCACTTGGCACCCCGAATACAAAAGAGATATTTAATTGTTAATTATATTATATCAGCTTTATGGAAAATTTAAAGTAGAAACGGGTATGATTTAGGTATTGGAGGACTTATGAAATTTATTGACTACTTATATGAACAAACAAAAGACATCTGGCAAAACCTTTATAACCACCCTTTCGTAGAGGGCTTGATAAGGGGTGACCTTGAAATATCAAGATTCAAATACTATCTTGAAGAAGACTACATTTACCTTTGGGACCACGTCAAGATTTTTGCCATAGGTCTTACAAAGACTAATAATAAGGAAATAATCCGAAAGTTTGCTTATCTCATAAACAATTGCATGGAAAATGAAATGGCAATCCACCGTGGTGTAATGAAAGATTTTGACATAGATATAAAAGAAATCGAAAATAAACAAGCAAACCTAACCAACCTTTCCTACTCAAATTACAGAATATCCCAATCTCTACTAGGTGGTTATGAAGAAATATTAATGGTACTTATGGCTTGCGATTTGGGATATGTCAATATTTTTAGGCATATAGATAAGATAAACCCTCAAGCCAAAAACCACGAAATTTACGGGAAATTTATAACCGGCTACCTTGATCCAGTTTATCTTTCATATGTAGATGGAACAATTGATGAAATCAATGAACTCGGTAAAGACATGACAAAAGAAAAAAGGGATGCTCTAATAGAAATTTTTAAAAATTGTCTAACTTATGAGCTTAAATTTTGGGATATGGTCTATAATAAGGGCGATTTATTTTAACAAAAAGGTGATGCGAAGAATAGTTTTTTTATTCTTGAGCATCACCTTCTAAATTAACATTTATTTTCTGCCATAAATTTATTTATACAATCTACAACTTCTTTCTTAAATGAGTCATCACCTGCATAGCCTACTATCAAGTGGCCGTGCTCTTTTACTTTTCCTACTACCATGAGGTTTCTGTAGAGTTTGTTTTCCCCAGTGCCCTGGTATCTCATATCTGTAATTATTCCAATTATCATCCTTGGAAAATCAATATCATGGTCTTTTTCAAATTCTGCCATAACTCCATGAGCCATTATCTCAGCTGCTACTCCATCGTCAATTGTTAAACCGTCTAAGTTTGCAATTAAGATGTTTGATTCTTTTAAATGGGCTGTATCAGCTTGTGATATTTTAATATCAGTAATTATGGCATCATTGTTTTTCTTATCGTTTATATCTGCATTTCTTTGTGGAACATAAAGTTCTAGGTCTGTGTTATTTTCTATATATTGAGCTAAGTCTTCTGTCCACCTAAACATCGCATCATTAAAAAAATGACTTGCTACATATCCCTTCAATATTTTCTCCTTAAAAATTTCTTCCAGCTCCGCCTCCACCAGATGATCCTCCACCTCCGGAAAATCCTCCGCCAAAGCCACCTGATGAACCGCCTCCAAAACTAGAGCCTCCCCAAGATGACCATCCAGATCCTAACCATGAATATCTTCTCCTAGATCCTCTACCACCTCTGTAATTGTTATTATTTAGCATATTTGAAAATATTATGAAAATAACAATTATAAATAAGGTGGTGCCTAGTGATAAACCACTGTCTTCGTTAGATGAATTTGCTAATTCTTTTTGGTAGCCTGTGTAATCTTCTTCAAGTTCTATACCATATTCATCGACGATTTCGCCAACGACAGCATTAAAACCTTCATTAATGGCTTTAGAATAATCTCCTTGCTTTAGTTTATCGAGCATGAAAGAATCGATTATCCTACCAATTTTGCCATCATTTAGTCTGCCTTCTATTCCGTAACCTGTGATAATATTTATCTGGTTTTTTCCTTTTTGATCCGATTTTAAAAGCAAAATTAAGACACCATTGTCTTTATTCTTATCTCCTATCTTCCAGTCGTTAAAAATTTCTGTACCGTAGGATGCTCCGTCAAGCCCTTCAGGATTTGGAAGAGCAGCAACTACCACCTGGCTTCCTGTCTTATCTTCAAGTTGCCTATTTGTTTTGTTGATATTTTCTCTAGTGGTTTCATCTAAAATATTTAATTCATCTAGGTAATAATTATCTGTTGGCTTTGGGATACTGGCGTAAGCCTTGGTTTGAAAAAGGCAGAAAAATATTAGGAATACTAGCCGGAGCCTATTGTATTTTGCCTTTCTCATGACTTCTCCTTTGTCTTTTCCTAATTACCAAAATTTACTTTTGGCGCTTCTTGAGCACTAGCGTCTGCCTTAAAGTATTCAGCTGGGTCATAACCTGTAAATTTTGCTATTAGATTAGTTGGAAATCTCCTAATATCAGTATTATAAGCTTGAACAGCTTCGTTATAATTCTTTCTTTCTGTAGAAATCCTATTTTCGCTTCCTGCTAGTTCATCCATTAGTTGGATAAATTGGGTATCTGCCTTTAATTCTGGATAGGCTTCTACAACTACATTTATATCACCGATAGCTTTTGTAAGTTGGTCGTTAGCCTCAGCTAGTTCTTTTGGATTCTTGGCATTTTGGACACCTGCTCTTGCATTTGTAACTTCCTTTAAGGTATCTGACTCATGGTCAGTATAACCCTTAACTGTATTAACAAGGTTTGGTATCAAGTCTGCCCTTCTTTGAACTACATTCTGTACCTGAGCGTAGGCTTGATTTACACTTTCACTCCTCCCTGCAAGTCTATTATAAGTTGGAACTATCATAAGTAGGACAATTACAATAACAGCTATTATTGCAATTATTATCCCTGCTGATCCTGATCTTTTCTTTTTCTTAATCATTTCTACCTCCTAAATATCTTTTATTATTTATACCCATCTAGGATGATAATATCATTATTTTCGAGTGATTTTTTTACATCTATCACCCTCTGATTAGAAGAACCCCTAAATCTAAGACTCAAATCTTTTAAGTCTTCGATAAATTCTCCATCAACTAGGACGTCAATTTCTTCTAGGATTTCACGAGCCAAGGCAATACTTACTAAGTCATCATAGACAAAACCGGTATAGACCCAAATAGACTTAGAAACTTCTTTTTTTATATTTCTAAGTGCCTGTAAAAGACCTAGAGGATTCTCAAAAGGTTCCCCTCCGAGAACAGTGAGTCCCTCCACC